>CASEHG010000400.1 GCA_949287565.1 uncultured Brachyspira sp. | reverse complement strand
TTTAAAGTGATATATTCCATATTATGAGATAAAAAATAATCTCTATTTTGTGTTACTATATATGATTTATATTCTGTCATTAAAATATTATTTAAGTAAATTTATATTAATTAGTTTAGGTTATTATATAGTAATTTTTACATATAATCAAATTAAAAATATTGTATAATCGGTACAAATTTTATAACTATTTACTTTCAAAACAGTCAAATCTAAATTAATATAGTTATTATCGGACTATAAAATTATTGATATTAAGGATCTATTACTAATTTTTTTAATCTTTATTATTTTATAAAAAAACAGCAAATTTGATATCTTTTATAAATATTTTTGTTAAATTTAATAGATATAAATGTAAATGTATTGTAAATTACAAAAATATGGTATATTATGTTAATAATTTTTATAAAACATATTGAAATAAATTCGTATTGAATATATACTTATTAGTAATGATTATTAATAAGTATATAAAACAATTTTAGGAGGCTTAATTTGAGTTGGATAGGTGCAATTATACTATTAAGCGTGCTTGTATTCGTTCATGAGATGGGACATTTACTTGCGGGCTTGGCAGTTGGAATAAAGGCTGAGGCTTTCTCTATAGGTTTCGGTCCTATACTTTTTAAAAAAGAAATTAAAGGGATAGACTTCAGATTTTCTGCAATACCTTTCGGAGGATATTGTAAATTTAAAGGTGAAATTGCTGAAGATGGTAAAGTAGAAGAGGGAGATTTTTTAAATATGTCTCCTTTGAGAAGAATAATAGTTTATTTTGCCGGTCCTTTCTTTAATTATTTATTTGCTTTTGTACTTTTAGCTGTATTAGTTTCTCTTCCTTCAAAGATAGACTTATATTCGCCTACTGTATCAGTATTCAAAGATGGAAGATATATGCATTCAAAATCAGGCATAACATTAGCTTATGAATATGGCATACAAAGCGGGGATACTATAACAGCTATAAACGGTATAAAAGTAGAATCTGATAATGATATATTAAAAACAATAAATGATGAGGCAATACAGAAAGCTGCTGAAAATATTACTTTCACATTAAACAGAAACGGTGAAACTTTAAATATAGTAATACCTTCTGTTGAAATGTTAAAAGCTTTAAGCGGGGAGAGAGCATTAGGTTTATACTTTGGAAATGATCTTATAATAAAAAATGTAATTGCTGATTCTGCTGCTTCCGAAGCTGGACTTATGGCAGGCGATAAAATAATATCTATCAATGGAATGAATGCCAATAATATAGCAGATTTCAGACCTATAGTAATGGATAATGCTTCTCAGAAAATCAATATCTCAATTCTTAGAAATGGTGAAGAGATTACAAGAGAGGCTATACCAAGACCTGTAACTTCAAAAGCACTTGGAACTTATGGAAGTTTGGGAGTAGAGTTTGACAGTACACCTATGAGAGTTGAAAAAGTTGCCGGAATACCTTTTCCAAAATCTATACCAGAGGCTTTCAAAGAAACAGGTAATTATATCGTTTCATATGTAAATGGATTAAAACTTCTATTTACAGGTAAATTATCAGTTCGTGAGAATTTGGGAGGCCCTGTTAGAATAATACAGATTTCTTCTCAGGTTATTTCTGTTGATATAGAGTACAGACTTAGAACTATACTCTCATTCACAGCTACTATAAGTTTGATACTTTTCCTTATGAATCTTCTTCCTCTTCCTGTAGTAGATGGAGGTATGATAGTATTTTCATTTATAGAGCTTGTAATGAGAAGACCTATAGACAGAAAAGTTTTAACTAAGATACAGGCTGTTGGTGCTGCTTTCTTAATAACTTTAGCAATATTCATAACTATTAATGATATAACACAGTTATTTAGATAAAACATTTATAAAAATAATAAAAAATAAAAGAGGCTTGCTTTTTAGAGCAGACCTCTTTTTATTTAATTAAGCATAACTAATATCATTATTTCAGGATAAATAATATTACATATAAATGCATGGGTGCCATACATATTGCATTTAAGTATTCCTTATCTTTTTGAAGTATAACATAGGTGTATCATAATTTAAAGCTGAATGTATGCGTTTGTAGTTCCAAAAATTATTATATTTTCTTAATTTTTGAT
>CASEHG010000399.1 GCA_949287565.1 uncultured Brachyspira sp. | reverse complement strand
AATATAGTATATACTTATGATAATATTTGGAGGTTTTTAAATGGCCAGCATAGAAAGAGATAAAGCTGTTGAATTATTCAAAAAATATAATGATGAGCATTCATTATTTAAGCATGCATTATCCGTAGAAGCAGTGATGAGATATTTTGCCAAGAAAAATGGTGAAGATGAAGACGAATGGGGTATGGTAGGACTTTTGCATGATATGGATTATGAAAAATATCCTGATGAACATTGTATTAAAGTGAAAGAAATACTTGAGGCAGAAGGACTTCCTGACAGTTTTATAAGAGCCATTCAAAGTCATGGTTACGGACTATGTACAGATATTGAACCTTTAAGCAATATGGAAAAAACTTTATATGCAGTTGATGAACTTTCAGGATTTATTACAGCATGTGCTTTGGTTAGACCTTCAAAGAGTTTAGATGATATGGAAGTAAAATCTGTTAAGAAGAAACTTAAAGATAAAGCATTTGCAGCCAAAGTAGACAGAACAGTTATAAATAAAGGTGCTGAAATGTTGGGAATCAATATAGATGAACTTATAAAAGAAACTATAGAAGCTCTTATTCCTGTACAAGAGAGTATAGGGCTTAAGAAAATTTCCTAAATACGGACTTGGGTTATGAGTAAAATAAAGATACTTACAATAGTAGATATGCAAAATGATTATATGGAAGGCGGCCCTATGGCTGTTAAAGGTGCTACTAAATTAGTACCTGTTATAAACGATCTTATAAAAAATGGGGAGTATGATGCTATAATTGCAACTCAGGATTGGCATCCTTCCAATCATATATCTTTTGCTTCAACTCATGAAAAAGAGCCTTTTTCAAAAATAAAAGTTATAGATCAGGATACGGGCGATGAAGAGATTCTTACTTTATGGCCTCGTCATTGTGTTGCAAGAACTTATGGTTCAGCTATAGTTGATGGACTTAGAAAGAAAAGAGATTATATATATGTTCAAAAGGGAGTTGATCCTGATGATGAGGGAAACTCCGGGTTTTCTTATATGCATAAAGAGTTTATAGATGCTGCTAGAGAAAATAAAGAAACTTTGGTGCTTGATTTTGTAGGCGTTGCTCTTGATTACTGCGTGTTTTTTACAGCAAGAGATACTGCCGAATATGTTGCTTCTATAGATGCTGAATATTTAGTAAGCGTAAATGTGCTTGAATATGCTTCTGCGGCAGTTAATCCTGAATCTATTGAGGGTTTATATACTTCTTGTCCTCTTATTAATCTTAAAAAGGTTAGATTGTGAAAATTATTAGGCTTGAAAGAAAAACTAATTTCAATAAAGCCTATATTTATAAAAGCCCTATTGGTGATTTAATACTAAAAGCAGATGAAACTTTTCAATATATTACATCATTAGAATTTAACTTAAAAAACATAAAAATATCGTCATACGATGAAGAACCTTCTATAATAAAGCAAGCAAAAAAAGAATTAGACGATTATTTTTCAAGTAGTTTAAAAAAATTTTCTATTCCTTTAGCTATATATGGTACGGATTTTCAATATAATGTTTGGATGGAAACTTCAAAAATACCTTTCGGAAAAGTTGTTACATATTCTGATATAGCAAGAAATATTTCAGATAAAAAAGGAAGCATATCAAGAGCGGTAGGGACAGCAGAGGGGAAAAATAAAATAGCTATTATAATACCTTGTCATAGGGTTATAGGAGTAAATAAAAAGTTAACAGGTTATGCAGGCGGACTTGATAAAAAAGAATATTTACTAAAACATGAAGGTTTTGATATAGTTAATTCTAAAATTATAATGAAGTAGGTTATCTTATATGATTAAAAAAACTTATAAAACAAACAGGCTTTTTTTAGTTCAGCCGAATGTCAATATGGCTTCTGAAATAGTTGATTTTTATAGTAGAAATAGAGATTTTTTTAAAGATTTTGATCCGCAAAGACCTGATGTATTTTATAAGGTTAATACTCATAAAGATATTATAAAAAGAGAGCTTGAAGAAGTTAAATATAAAAGAATGCTTAAATTTTGGATTTATAAAATAGAAGATAAAAAAAGAATTATAGGAATGATTAATTTTGCTAATATTTATATGGGAGCTTTTTTATCATGTACCGTTGGTTATAAATTAGATGAATTTGAACAGCATAAAGGCTATATGACAGAAGCACTTAAAGCAGCCATAATAATAGTATTTAAAGAACTTAAACTACATAGGGTAGAAGCAAATATAATGCCTCATAATAAACCTTCTTTGGAATTGGCTAAAAGACTTGGCTTTGAATATGAGGGACTTGCCAAAAAATATTTAAAAATTAATGGTAAATGGGAAGATCATGTTCATATGACTATAATAAATGATGAATTGTGATTTATAGATATTTTTTATTTTTTCTTATATAATTAGATAATTCACTTATTTTTGAGGATAATATGTCAAAATTAATCATTAAAAATTTAGGTCCAATAACAGATTTTGAAATGGATATAAAAGATTTTAATTTGATTATTGGAGAGCAGGCAGTAGGAAAAAGTACAATTTGTAAATGTATATATTTTTTCAGAACTTTAAAAGATGATGTTGACTCTTTTATTGTTGCTCTATTATTAAATGACAAAGAGAATAATATATCATCAAAAGAACAGTTAATAACAAAATTAGATATTAAAGCAAAAGATTTGTTTATAAAAATATTTGGAGATTTAGAATATACCGATTTATTTATTTTTTATAAATACAAAGAATCTATTGACATGAAAATAGAATATGATGAAGATAAAAAATTGATTATATCTTATAGTAAAAATATATTAGATATGATATATATTTTTTATACTAGAATAAAAAATATTATGTATATGAAAAAAGATATGCTAGATTTTAATTTGGTTACAACAATTATATCTGGTTTATTAAATGAAAATATATTTGATGATGAATATAAAACTTATTATATACCTGCTGCAAGAAGCTCATTATCTTTTATTAATAATCAGAAAACTAAACTTAATTACGAAGCTATTGATTTAGTTAATTTGAAATTTATACAATTTATAGAAAATATACAGTATATATTTAGTGATGGAATAAAAGGACTTAATAATAAAATAGAAAATAAAAAAATGAGGCATGATATAATACAATTATCTAAAAAAATTATTAATCTTATGAAAGGTGAATATTTTTCTGATAATGGAATTGAATATATATTATTGAATTCTGAAAAAAAAGAGAAAATACCTGTTAATTATATATCTTCAGGACATCAGGAAATACTATGGCTTTTGAATATTTTATATTATCTTATTATAAGAAATGAAAAGGCTTTTGTCATTATAGAAGAACCTGAAGCACATTTGTATCCTAAAATGCAGAAAGAAATTGTAGATTTTATAGTAAATTTTATGAATATCACAGGAAGTACAGTTTTTATAACAACTCATAGCCCTTATATATTAACAAGTACTAATAATTTATTATATGCCGGCAAAATAAGAAAAGAAAAAAATAATGATGATGTTAATAAAAAGATTGATAAGTTATTCGGTAAATATGGTATTATTGATACTGATAAAATAAATGCATTTAAACTATATCTTAAAGATTATAAAACATCATATTCAAATTTGATAAATGAAAACAGCGGAGAAATCATGACAGAATTAATAGATGAGATTTCTGATTATATAAATGAAACTTATACTAAATTAATTGATATAGAAGAAGATTTATGATTAATAATAATTTTATAAAACAATTAAAAAAAGATGAAACTATAACTTTATACGATTCTCAAACTAAAGTTTTTATATATGCTTTAGATGATATTGATATTATTAAAGTTGATAAAGGTATACTTCCTGATAATATACAAAAGTGTGATTATTTAGCATATAGAAAACAAGATAAAACCTGCTTTATAGAACTTAAGGGGAAGAAAATTTATGAAGCTTATAAGCAGATAATATCATCAATTAATTATATATTTAATGATAAAGATTTATTTTTTTTAATTAATGATGTTAAAACCTTATATGCCTATATAGTAAGTAAAGAAAAAAATAAAATACCTAAAGGAAGCGACAGCAAAGAAAGGGAATTGGCAAATATTTTATATAGAAAGTCTAAAGAAAAATCAAAAATAAATAATGCAGTTAATTTAGTTAAATATGTAAGAACTGTGTCTAATAATGATAAAAGAGAATCATCAGATGAAAACAATTTAATTTGCAGTTCAAAAAATTCTTTAAAACTCTAGAATTATGTTTATTAATTTCTATAAATTCGCATAAAAATATATAAAATTATATACTTACAATCTTTACAAATTAAATATTATCTGTATAATATACGGCGAAAAATAAATTATAAGAGGTGTATAAATGTCTGTAAAATGTGTTTGGTGCGGAAAAAATGTAGAAGAAATACAAGGGCAGGCTACTATGGATACATGCGATGAATGCGAGGATTTTTTTGAAGAGCATATTGATGATATAGCAGAATCTTTGAATGATCTTCTTAAAAAGAATGAATCTTCATCATCTAAACCTACAGAAAAAAAGGCTTGGGTTAGCTATTCTCTTATAACAGCAATTCATATGCTTAGTTCCAAACCTTATATAGAATTTAAAGATTCTAAATATAAAGATTTAATTTCAGGTGATAAAAAATGAGAACATTATATATAATAACTTTAATATTCTTTTGTTTCACTGCAAGCTTAAGACCTAAAGCTCAAGAAAATTTTTATTGTGAATACTGCGGTAATAAATTTAGTTCTGTGAAATTATTAACTTCTCAAAATTGTATGCGTTATCCTGAAGGAAATTATAAAGGTAAGCATAAACTTTATGAAGGCACTGAAAAAGATGAATATACATGTAAATACTGTGGTAATCAATATAAAACTATAAAGCAATTAACTTCCGCAAAATGTATGCGTCATCCTAATGGTAATTATAAAGGATATCATTCTCCTGCTTTATAATATTAACAAATCAATAATAAAATGTTTTAGGGGAACATATGTCTAATAATGAAAATAATTATAATAATGAAGAAGAAAAGGTATTTGAACCTGAAATAGTCAATAATAATGAGCCTAATAAAAATAAATCTTTAAATTCTATACTTTCTTGGGTACCATTTATACTAGCTTTGATATATACAATCTCTCCTGTTGATTTTGTTCCAGATGTTATACCTGTTGCCGGTTGGGGTGAAGATGTTATGTTTTTAATAGTATCAGCTTTGCATGGCATTCAAAATACTGTTTTAGATAAAAATACATCCATATATAAGATAGTTAAATATATAAAATGGGCTGCATTTATATTTAGTATTATTTTAATACTTATATTAATTCTTCTTATAGTATTAGTTTTTAAAGTTTCATCTAATTAGTAATTATATACCTATAATTTTCTATGTTAACTAAAAATTAAAAATTCCGATTATAAGATAGTTAGAATATTT
>CASEHG010000398.1 GCA_949287565.1 uncultured Brachyspira sp. | reverse complement strand
TTATTATAAAACTATAATATTTAAATTTTTTATTATATTATATAATAAATAATAAAATGGGGATGAAATATGAAATACAATGAAATAAACAATGAGGGTATAGAAAAATTAATGAATATATTCTATGCCAAAATTAGAACACATGAACAATTAGGACCTATATTTAATGGGGCAGTTGGTATTGATGATGCTTCTTGGGAAAGACATAAAGAAAAAATAGCTAAATTTTGGAAGACTATGCTTTTGAATGAGAATTTATATATGGGAAATCCTGTACAGCCTCATATTAATTTACTTCCTTTTGATATTAAACTTTTTGATGTTTGGCTTGATTTGTTTAAAGAATGTTTAGATCAGGTATTTGAAGAAAAAGCATCTGAGCATTTCTATGAAGTTGCTTGTAATATAGCTAAAAATTTCAAAGCAGTATTATTTCAGCAATAAATGATATTTCAAGGTGAAGGATAATTCTGTAATATAGTTATTATCCTTTGCCTTTATACATCTGATATATTTTTTCTTATTTTCTCTAATATAGATATGAATTTATCAGCATCTTCATTACTTAATTCTTTAACTATATTTTCCAAAACTTTACTTTCATAATTTTCCATAATAGGAAGATTTTCTTTTGCTTTATCCGTGAGAAATAATGAAAAGGCTCTTTTATCAAGTTTATTTTCTTTTCTAATTATAAAAGATTTTGATTCCAATTTGTCTATCATAGCTTTTACTGTATTTTGATCTTTATCAAGTCTGAATGATAATTCTTTTTGAGATATTCCTTCTTCTTTGGCAAGTTCTTTTAATACTATTAACTGTTCAGGTGTAATATCAAATTCATTTATTTGTTTGCCTATATACTGATATATTTTTCTGGCAGTATAACAGACATCATATCCTATATTTTTAATATTAAACTCCTTATATAAAAAATGCTATCATAAACTAATATTATGATAGCATATATTTTATTTTTTGTTAATAATTGCTGCTGTTTTTTATTTATTTAATTCTTTTTCAGCTCTTTCTATTAAAGAGTTTAAATATTTTTCCATATTTTCTTTTGACATAATGAATGGATTTTTCTCATTTGCTTTTAGATTACCTGCTTTTTCTAAATTAGCATATCCATTGTCAGCGAATAAATGTGCTGTTAATGATACAGATGCATTTCTTGACATAGCTTCTTTTTTGAAGTATTCAGCTGAAGTTTTATATTTTGATACTAAATCTTTATCTTTTGGAAGTCCTGTTCCTCCCCAAAGTACAGCAGTATATTCTTTTCCTCTGAATTTAACAGGAAATATAAAAGAAGTGCATCCTGCAGTATGACCCGGAGTTTCTAATATAGTTATGCTTGTATCTCCTAGTTTTATTATATCTTTATCTTTTGAATATATATCAACTTTTGTTTTTGGAGAACGTGGAGAATTTGCTCCTGTGTTTAAATTGTACATTAAATCGGTATCTGTTTTTGTAAGTATAACTTTAGCACCGTATTTCTCTCTTAAATATTTAGCTCCGCCGTAATGATCTCCATGTCCATGACTCAATATTATATATTTTAATTGTTTTGAGTCTAATCCGAACCCTTTAATGCCTTCTTCTATAAGTTTAGCATCTCTATCATCCCACATAGAATCTATCAATATTAAGCCGTCTGATGTACTTATTACCCAAGCGACAACACTCACAGAACCTATACAATATACATTATCAAATACTTTAGTTGGTTTTAAAGGAGTATTATCGTTTAGGTAATCCATCGGAGTCTTTTCAGATGCAAACACTGAAAAAATTAATATTAAATAAATGAAAAAAGTTTTTTGCCAAAATAACATCAATTTTTACCTCCTTATCCATTAAATAATAATACGTATACGTACTAATGTCAATATGAATAATTGTTTTTTATGAAAAAAATAAAAAAATTATATAATAGTGATTATAATAATATTTCATATATGTTATAATGATAGAATCTTATGCTTTGGAAAGTATTATGTTAAGAAAGTCATTAATTATAATTTTTCTTTTTATTGCTGGTATATTATATTCTCAGGAATCGCAGGAGCCTCCTGTAAGCATACCAATAATAAAAGCTATAGCCAACAATGATATTAAAACTTTACAAAAATTAATAAAAGATGGGGCAGATGTAAACGTTAAAGATGCTGAAGGTAATACTCCTCTTATATGGGCTTCGCTTCTTGGTTTCGATAAGATTGTAGAGGAATTATTATCAAATGATGCTGATATTAATATGGGTAATAGTTTTGGAAATACTCCTGTAATGGCTGCTGTATTAGAGGGAAAAAGCAGCACTGTAAGGATTTTAATATCAAAAGGAGCTGATTTAAATTTAAAAAATAAAGATGGCTGGACTGCTGTAATGTGGGCTTGTGTTAATGGTAATTTATCTGTTCTTAAAATGCTTGTTAATGCAAAGGCCGAAGTAGATATAAAAGATGTTAATGGAAGTACTCCATTGATGGTGGCTTCAGACAGCGGATATACTGATATTGTAAGAGAGCTTATAAAATTAGGGGCCAATGTTAATGAGAAGAATAAATTCGGTGATACTGCAATAATGATGGGAGCTATTATTGGAGATGTCAGCATTGTAAGAGAATTAATAAAAGCCGGTGCAAATATAGATGAAAAAGGTTCTAATGGAGGATCTGCTTTAATATATGCTGCTAGATTTGGAAGAACAGATGTAGTAAGAGAATTATTAAAGAATAATGCTGATATTAATATAACAGCCGATGATGGTACTTCTCCTATATTGGCAGCATGTATAGACGGACATAGTGATATTGTAAAAGAATTAATAAAGAACAATGCTGATATTAATAAAGCTGATAATGTTGGATATCGTCCATTGATAGTTTCTGCTATAGAGGATCATATAGTAATAGTTGAAGCTTTATTAAAGGCTGGTGCTGATATTGAAGCTACTACTAATGAAGGATATACTGCATTAATGGGGGCCGCTATTAGAGGAAATATGGAAATGGCACAAGTTTTGCTAGATGCTGGAGCTGATATCAATCATAAAGCATCTGATGGAAAGACTGCATTAAGTATGGCTGAGGAAAAAGAACAGGAAGAGATGGTTAATTTTCTTAAAGCCAATGGTGCAAAGTAATTTTTTAATATAAGAAATACAAATATAAAAAGTAAGTTAGTTTATTATAAGCTTATTGTAGATACATAAAATATTAATAATAATATTGATTAAATAATTTATTTGATGTTTGTATATGAGTCTTACAACAATTAAAATTATTATTTTTAATCATTCATTATGATTAATGGGTATTGTTTTTTTACTGATTAATAATATAATACTATTCACAATAAAAAATAATTAGGGTATTAATGTTTAAAGACAGCAGTATAACAACTCAGGATTTACTTAGATCCGTAAGACAGATAGAAATAAAAACTTCAAAAATAGTTAACTCTTATTTTGCAGGACAGTATCATTCTGCTTTCAAAGGTCAGGGTATAGAGTTTGATGAAGTAAGAAAATATACTATAGGCGATGATGTAAGGGCTATGGACTGGAAGGTTAGTGCTAGATATAATGAGCCTTTCATTAAACGTTTCAGAGAGGAACGTGAACTTAGCGTTGTAATACTTGCAGATTTTTCGGCTTCTACAGATTTCGGATTCACTAAAACAAAACATAATTTAATAGTAGAGCTTAGTGCATTGCTTAGCTTTTCCGCTTTAAAAAATAATGATAAAGTTGGGCTTTTAATATTTACAGATACTGTAGAGAAATTCATTCCTTTAAATAAAGGTAAAAATCATGTACTTAGAATAATAAGAGAGCTTATAGAGTTTAATCCTAAAAGCACTCAAACTAATGTAGCCAGTGCATTAGAATATTTTAATAGAATACAGAAAAGAGATAGTATCACTTTTTTGATTACAGATGCCTGTTCAGAGCTTCCAAAAAAGGAAATAGATATTACTAGAAAACGTCATGATTTTATAGTATGTTTAGTTAATGATAGCTTGGAGTATCATCTTCCTAGTTTGGGCGGTACTTTAGTGTTGTCTGACTTAGAGAATGATGATTATGTTTATTTTGATATGTCCAATAAAAAAATAAGAGAAGAATATTTTAATGAACAGAATAGAATCATGGAAGAAAGACTCAATTTTTTGAAAAGAAATTCTATAGAGCGTATTGTTCTTGATACTTCCAGCGATTATGTTAATGAGGTAATGAAGTTTTTTGTCAAGAGAAGAAGATAAATTTTAGGATTTATTATGACAAAAGATATGACTGTCGGCAGTCCATTCAAAACTATAATATATTTCTCCATACCAATGCTTATAGGAGGAATATTTCAGCAGTTTTACGGTGTTGCAGATACCATTATAATAGGTAAATTTGCTGGTTCTAGGGCTTTAGCTTCTATAGGAGCTACAACTTCTACTATGTTTTTCTTTTTATCATTTGCAGTAGGGTTTACGAATGCATTTGCTATAGTTATGGGGCAGTTCTTTGGTGCTAAAAATGATAATATGCTTAGAAAAACTTTTTTAAACTCTATTTATGTAACATTGGGAAGTTCTTTAATACTTTTGATATTCGGTTTATTTTTTTCAAAGCCTTTGATGATTCTTTTAAAAACTCCTGATGATATAATAGAAAACTCGATAATTTATTTGAGAATATGCGTAGGCTTATCATTCGGACAGCTTTTTTATAATGGGGCTGCTAGTATATTGAGGGCTTTGGGAGACAGTAAAACTCCTTTATATTTTTTAATACTAACAACTGTGCTTAATATTATATTAGATTTAATTTTCGTAGTTTTATTAAATATGAATGTTGCCGGTGTTGCAATAGCCACTGTAATATCTCAAATGATTTCAGCTTTTTTGAGTATACTCTATATTATAAAGAAATTTCCTATCTTGAAATTGAGTAAAGATGAATATGTCATTTGATTCTAATAATTTACTTATGATAATAAAAATAGGTGTATCTATGAGTGTACAGGCTATATTCTTATCAATAGGCGAGATGATTATAAGCGGAGTAGTTAATACTTTTGGTACTAATGTTGTGGCATCATATACTACAGGAAACAGAATAAATCAATTTGCTTCTATGGCATTTTTTGTTATTTCGGAAGCCTTTGCCGTATACACAGCACAAAATTTCGGAGCAGGTAAGATTGACAGAATAAAAGCAGGTTTTAAAAGCATAATATTACTTTCTTTATCATTGAGCATATTAGCTACTATAATAATATTTTTATTCGGTGATCATTTAGTGAGGATATTTATATCAAGCAAAGATGAATATATAGATATAATATCAGAAATATGTAAGGGTTATTTAAGAATATCTTCTTTATTCTATCCATTTTTAGGTATAATAGTTTTGTATAATAATTCTGTAAGAGCCATAGGAAAGGCATTGATTCCTTTAATATCCGGAATAACTGAACTTGTTATAAAGGTAGGAGGTTCCGTATTCTTGTCTATACCTTTCGGATATATAGGAGTGTGGTTTGCTAATCCTGTAGGCTGGGCTGTTGGTATAATTCCTACATGCATATATTTTCATAAATACGCTTTCAAAATTAAAAATAATTGAACATTGTGAAGATAATAAACTGTATACAGAAATTTCTATATTTAATTGATAGTATTTATTAGTTAGTATGTAATTTTATTTTATAGCTTTATTTTGACAAATTGAAATGTTTTTAGTATAATAAAAGTATGAAAGAGATTAACAGACTTAATGATCTATTTGTACGATATCTAATCGGAAAAGAGGGCGATGAAGATATATTAGAAAATATCGTTAATGCTGTTTTGAATGATGCAGGTCTTGAATCTGTAAATAATCTTGAAATCATTAATCCTTATAACTTACCTGAAAATGAAAATTTAAAAGAGTCTATTCTTGATGTCAAAGCAAAAACTAAAGATGGTAAGAAAATACTTATTGAAATACAGTTAGTAGGAAATAATAACTTTATAAAAAGAATTTTATATTATATAGCTAAAAATATAGCTTCTGAATTAAAAGAAAGTGATTTATACATTAATATAAGTCAGATGATTAGCATTAGTTTTATAAATTTTAATTTAGATATAGGAAGTGAAACTGATATAAAAAGAGAACATAAATGTTTTATATTATTTATATATAAAAAACTTGCTCGCTTTTATCATCTAGTAAATAAATTTACTAGATGCTCACAAGTTTTTTATTTTTTTTGCAGATATTAACAATCCTAGCCTTAGACTAGATGATTTTCAGATACATTTTGTAAGATAAAATATTTGTATAAAGATATTAATAAACTAATTATAAAAATTGTGAGCGTCCGATAAGTTTACTTGTCGGAGACTTTGAGCGAACAATTTTTATTTATGATAATAGAGTATAATAAAAATAAACTTTTATCTTGGATTGATTTTTTTAC
>CASEHG010000397.1 GCA_949287565.1 uncultured Brachyspira sp. | reverse complement strand
TTATATAAAAATATATTTGTTTTATTATAATATAAATACTTTATTTTTTAAAGAGTAAAATATAAAATCATTTTTAGGAACTTTTTAATAATTCATTCGTCTAAATGATAAATAATCAAATTAAGAGGTTTTTATATGAAAAAAATAATGATTATTGCAGTATTAATTTTTAATATATATAGTTTATATGCCGAAGAACATTTTATAATAAATGATGCTTCTATTAAAGTATTAACTGATGCAGGAGTAGATATAAGCCTAGAAAAGAAATACACTATAAATTCAATCACAAAGAAGTATTTAAAAGATGCTAGAAAGATTTTATTTGAAATTAATAAAATTGATACAAAAATAAATGAAGAGTTTAAAAAAGAAAATGTGGATTTAGAGAGTGTTAAACAGTTAATATTTGAGAAAAAAGAAAAAGAAGCCGATTTTGATTATACTATAATGTCATGCGACTTAGATATATTGTCATTGTTTTCGAATAATGAGATAAAAAAGATAAAATATTATATTATTTTTAAAAAATAACGGGAACTTTTTAAATAATGTTTACGTCTAACAATGCAAAAGATAATATGATATTGAAAGTTATGGAGTGATAAGGAGAGTTTATGAATAGAATATTTTATACTATATCTTTGATATTATTATTATCTTTATCAATTTTTGCACAACCGGGTCCTAAAGGTCCCGGTCCTCATGGGCCTGGACATGGAAGAAACAGAAGAGGAGGCGAATTTGATAAAAGATTGGGACATGATCCTTTACAGTTTTTTAGAAAAATTGGTATAACTCTAACTGATGAACAGGCTGAAAGAATGTATGATATAGCCATCAAATTTATTACAGAAGAAGAACCTATCAGATTAGAAATAGAAAGAATAGAAAACAGTATAAGATTGGAATTAATGAAAGACAATACTGATAGAAATGCTATTAAAGAGCTGATAAAACAAAAAAAAGAGCAAGAAGCTTTGAGAGATTATTTAAGGATAGTGAGAGATTTGGATATTATATCCGTTCTTACTCCGGAGCAAAAAGCTCAGCTAAACAGTTGCATGATGAGATAGGTAATTTTTATAAGGATAAATATGAGCAGTGCTATGGCTTATGAAGATAATATAGATGCATTCAAAACAGGTAATGAGGAAGCTTACAAAGAGCTTATAGAAATGTATAAAAAACCATTATTCAATTTGGTTTATTCTATCATTTCTAATAAAGATGAAGCTGAAGAGATTGTGCAGGATGTTTTTGTAAGTTTTTACATAAAACGGGAAAGTTTTGAGGGAAGAAGTAAAATATACACTTGGCTTTATAGAGTTTCTTTTAACAGAGCTGTTGATCATATAAGAAAAAAAGAGAGAGAAAAAAAATACCGCTTAAAAGAATATAGAAATTCTGAAGTACAGGAATCTGGAAATGATGACAGCATACATAGAATTATATTAGCTGAGGCTTTGGAAAAATTGGAAGATGATTTCAGAATTCCGCTTATGATGGCTGAATATGAAAATTATTCTTACAATGAAATATCCGAAAAATTGGATCTGCCGGTTAATACTGTCAGAACTAGGATATTCAGAGCTAGAAAAAAACTTCTATCTATTATGAAAAAAATGGGGGTGAGCTTATGAAAAATAATCATGAATATTATGAAATGCTTATTAGCAGACATAAGGACAATGATTTAGATGCTAATGAAATTTTTGAAATGGAAAAACATTTAGCTTCTTGTAAATCTTGTCAGAAATTCAGAGATGAAATCAATTCTATGTCATCTATACTTTTAGGTATGTCAAATATCAAAGTAAATAAGAAGCCTGCAAGCATTTTCAATAAAAAGAGAGTTATAGCATCTATAAGTTCAATAGCTGCTGCTTTACTCATATTCGGTGCTGTAAGTACGATATACAACAATAATAATATTCCAGGCAATTCAAATGATTCTGCTAAATTAATGGTTGCTGATTTGAATGATTCTATAATAAGAACTAGCATAGATGATTATAATACTGAAGAGGATTATGCACCTTTATCAAGCTATTTTAGTTATGGTGATCTTGACCCTGAAGCAGCAGAAGCATCATCAGATGAAAGCTATAATAATGCCGAGATATCTATAATGTCTGCTTATATTTATTATATGGGTAAATAACGCATGATAAATAGGCAAAAAATATAAAATAATTATAATTCATAGTAATACTATATAATTAAAAATAGCTAAGCATGCGTTTAATAAAGCTATAGATCTAATTCCAGCTTGGGTGGGTATTGCTTTTTCTTATAAAAATAAAAAAACAATGACTATTATATTTCTAATATCCACAATAAACTTAAAGGGTGGGGAATTAGAATAAAGCCCAAATTTAAAATCACATTTTAGAAAGTTTTTTCACAGTAGCAGGAAGTAATTTATGTTCTTCTACTAATACGCGTTTTTGTAAAACATCAGCAGTATCATCTTCTTTTACTTCAACCTTAGTCTGCATTATGATGTCTCCGCCATCTATAGTGTCAGTAACATAATGAACAGTGCATCCAGATTCTTTTTCTTTGTTTGCAACTACAGCCTCATGTACATGAATGCCATACATTCCCTTTCCTCCATATTTAGGAAGAAGAGATGGGTGAATATTAATAATTTTTCTTTCCCATTTTCTTATAAAGGCACTGTCTACTATTGATAAAAATCCTGCTAATACAACTAAATCTATATTAGAAATCTCTTCGTCTATCTTTTTAAATAAATCTTTTTTATATACTTTTCTATCTAATAATACAGCTTTTATTCCTGCATTTTCAGCAATATTCAGTCCGCCGCAATCTCTATCTGCAATAACTATATCTATTTTATAATAATCATTATCCTGTGAATCTATCAAAGATTTTAAATTACTTCCGCCTCCGGAAATTAAAACGGCTACTCTAAGCATATATCACTCTTATCCTCATTATCATTTTTAGCAATATACCCTATTTCATAAGCGGATTCATTTTGTTCTTTCAAATCATTTATAATATTATCTTTATCCTCTTTAGAAGCTATTATCACAAATCCAATACCCATATTAAAAGTATTATACATTTCTTCTTCTTTTATATTACCAAGATACTGAATATAATTAAATATTTTAGGTGTTTGAAAACTATCTTTTTTAATTACAGCCTTGTATCCCTTAGCAACAGAACGCGGAACATTTTCTATTAAACCGCCTCCTGTAATATGAGCCATACCTTTAATATTATATTTTTCTAATAAAGGAAGTACTTTTTTTACGTATATTTTAGTAGGTGTTAAAAGAGTTTCTCCTATTTTTTCGCCTTCATATACAGCATTATAATCTCTTACAAGTTTTCTTATAAGTGAATATCCATTACTATGAAAACCAGAAGAAGCTATACCTATAATGGCATCTCCTTCGCTTACTTTAGAGCCGTCAATAATCTTGTCTTTCTCTACAACACCAACACAAAAACCGGCTATATCATAATCTCCATCTTTATAAAAACCAGGCATTTCAGCAGTTTCGCCTCCTATTAAAGCAGCACCAGCCTCATAACATCCGTCAGCAATACCTTTAACTATTAAAGCAGCTGTTTCTCCGTTTAATCTTCCGCATGCCAAATAATCCAAAAAGAAAATAGGCTTAGCACCATGACAAAGCACATCATTAACACACATAGCAACAGCATCTATTCCAACAGTATCATACTTCTTCATAGAAAATGCTATTTCTAACTTTGTACCTACTCCGTCAGTTCCAGATACAAGTACCGGATTATTATACTTAGCAAGTTCATACAAAGCACCGAAACTTCCTATATTGTTAAGTACATTTGTATGCATAGTTTTAGCCACAACTTCTTTCATCAGAGATACGGCTTTATAACCTTCTTCTCTGCTGACTCCACTGTCTTTATAAGAAATGCCCATAAATAATTCCCTTATTTGATAATTTAAAAAATTAGAAAAAATGTTTATTAAGTATACCAATATTTTTATATATTTACAAGAATTTTTTTTACTAGCATATGTTTAAGAGCCACAGATATTGCACACTTTTAGTTTAAAAAAAGTAGGTATCCCTTATAATTTAAATTTCTAGAAATAAACAAAAAGGAATACCTATGCAACAATATAATACAGAACAGAAAAAAAAGATAGTCAAAATTATTAGTAAAACAAAAAATAAAAAAGCACAGGCGTTAAAATTTAATATTAG
>CASEHG010000396.1 GCA_949287565.1 uncultured Brachyspira sp. | reverse complement strand
TCATTTCACCTTTGCCTTCAAAAGGTTTCACCTGTTCATTTTTTACTTTTATTTGCTCTATAATAGAAATCAAAGGCATTATGTATATTTGTTTACCTAAAGCAAAAGTGATACCTTCAATAATAGCTAATGTTAAAGGTAATTTAATTATGAATGTACTGCCTTGACCTTCAGCAGATTTAATTTCTATTTTACCTTTCATCTTTTCTACGTTAGCTCTAACAACATCCATACCAACACCTCTTCCTGATATGTCAGTTATTTTTTCAGCAGTAGAAAGACCAGGAGAGAAAATAGTTCTGTATATTTCTATATCAGAATATTTACCATCTTTTGAAAGTAATCCTTTTTCAACGGCTTTATTAAAGATTTTTTCTTTATTCAATCCATTACCATCATCTGATACTTCTATAACAACATGCCCTTCTTGGTGAGCTGCAGACATTGTTATTGTACCATATTCAGGCTTACCTCTTGCTATTCTTTCTTCTTTTGTTTTCTCTATACCATGGTCCATAGAGTTTCTTATAATATGTTTAAGAGGGTCAGATAACTGCTCTAACATATTTTTATCTATTTCTGTAGTTTCACCTTTAAGAACTAGTTTTACTTCTTTGTTTAATTCTAAATTCAAGTCCCTAACATATCTATGGAACTGAGTAAATATAGGACCAATAGGCATCATTCGGATATTCATAACTTCTTCTTGTATTTGTCTGGAAGTTCTATCCATTGAACTTACAGCTTCTTTAAGTCCATTATCTATATCCAAACTTTGAGTAAGCTGCATTATTCTTGACTGTGCTATAACAAGCTCTCCGATTAAGTTCATTAAGCTGTCTAATTTTCTTGTATCAACCCTTACTGTTGAAGGAGCCTGAACTTTTGTACCAGTTTTAGGAGCTACTGCAGGTTTACTAGCAGCTGCAGCTGTTTCTGCAGGCTTTTCTTCAGGTTTAGAAGCAGTTTCTTCTTTAACTTCTTCTTTTGCTGGCTGTTCTTCTTTAACTTCAGTAGCTTTATTTGCTTCTTCATCATCTTTTATTTCAGCTTTAGTATTTATAATATTGATATCATTATCATCTATTACAAATAAGAAAATATTCTGAACTTGTTCTTCAGGAGCATTAGTTTCAAAATCTAAAGAAAATTGAGTATAACAAACATAAGGATCTTCAAGATTTAAGATAGTAGGTAAGCTATTACATTCTATTTTTAAGTTGCTAATAGTACCTATAGCTCTAAGGTCATTTAAGAACATAAGAGGGTCTATACCATTATCAAAAATAGTAGCTTTAAATCCCATTTCGATATGGAAAGAATTTTCACCGCCTGAAGCAGATGACTCTGATTTTGTATCTTCTTTCTTTTCTTCAGGTTTAGTTTCTGTTGTTTTAGCCTCTTCTTTCTTAGGCTCTTCTTTTTTAGGTTCAGGAGATGCTTTTGGTGCAGCTGCAGCAGTACTTACATCATTACCGTCAGCTATAGCTTTTATTTTAGCTTTTAGTGAATCTATATTAGTAACACCTTCAGTTTCACTTTTACCGTCTACAATATTTTGCAACATTAATTTTACAGTATCCAAGAATTCTAATAATACTGTAATCATTTGAGGAGTAACATCCAATTTACCGCTTCTAACTTTTTCTAATAAGTTTTCAGCAACGTGGTTTAACTCACTCATAGTTGTAAAGCCAACTGTACCTGCTGAAGATTTAAGAGTGTGAGCACTTCTAAATATTTTATTTAAAAGATCTTCATCACTTTTATTATCTTCTAACAAAACGAGATCGTTTTCAAGACCTTCTACAATTTCATTGGCTTCACTTAGGAATATCGAAATAAATTCATCACTATCAAACATATAGCACCTCTACCTTTATAAAATCCTTATTGTATAAAATAAGATGGTTAGAAATCAATTTAAAAAACGTTTTACTACATCTAAAAGCTGAGTTGGGTTAAATGGCTTTACTAGCCAACCACTAGCACCTGCAGCTTTACCCTCCATTTTTTTCTCATCTTGAGATTCTGTTGTAAGCATTAGAATAGGGGTATATTTATGTTGATCTATTTTTCTTACATGCTTAATGAATTCTATACCGTCCATTTTTGGCATGTTAAGGTCTGTTATTATCATATCAACATTTGGTGTTTTACCAAGAACCTCTAATCCTGTAGTACCATCATCTGCAGACACTACAGTATAGCTGCCTTTCTTCAAAGTATATTCAACAGATGCTCTAGCTGTATTAGAATCGTCTACAATTAGTATTGTTTTAGCCATAGATTTAACCTCTTAATCATTAATTATTTTTATCATTAATTATATTTAAATATTCAACAAACAAATTATCCATACCTTCTACTATAAGGTTTTTTTGATTTTTAGCAAGTTCTTTTTTCATAGCATATAGTATTTGAAGTCCTGCTAAATCCACATGGGCATCACCCTCACAATTAAATTTTACAGTCATATCTTCGTTATAATTAGCACTTTTTATGACATTCTTAAAATATTTACTCATAGTTCTTATATTAAGATTATCATTTATCTCTATAACTGACATAAATAAATACCTCCATTACTTTTATTAAAACATAGTAAAATCGCCGCTGTCAGCACCTACATCTATACTTATATCGACATTAGGCGCATCTTCTCCAGATAAAATACTATTAGCAATAGCTCTTTCTTTTTTTATTGTGTAAGAATTAACTATATCCAAATATTTATCACTTTCTATTTTCCAATTTTCTATACCTAATAAATTATAATATTCATTTTTCTTATCTCTTATAACATTTCTCATGCTATTAAAGATTTCTATTATTTCATTAATTTTTGTAAGCAATGTACTTAATGAACTTAAATCTATTAAAGTTTTATCTATAAGTCCGAATAATTCATCAGCATAGCTATCTAATCTTTTTATGTTATTATTAATAATATATTTTGATTCATCTAAACGTTTGCTTACGCTGTCTGTCATAGATTCTATAAAAGAATGCTCACTAGACTGCTGATTAATATTAGATTTAAATTTATTAATTGAACTGAAAATAGCAGATTTAATATTATGGAACTGCTCTAAACATCCATCTACTGTTTCTGTAATGTTAGTAGCTATTGATTCAACACTCTCTATAGAGAAAGTCTGCGAATTATTAAATATATCACTATTCTTTTCAAGTTCTATTTTAGCTAAAAAGTTAATAGAGTTAAAAGTTTTAGCAATGTTTTTTGTTTCTAAGAACATGCTTTCCAATTCTTCTATTGAGTCTATTATAGCTATATTACTGTCAGATATTCTATATTTGTTAGTTAAAAATAACTTAAAGTTTTCTAAATAAAGTTTAATAAATCCCATATATTCATTAAATAATGATTCTGAAACTGTGAAAGGAAATTCTGATTTACCGCTTTCCCCTCCAATCATATATTCTACTATAGTAGTTCTATCTAATGTAATATCTGTTAAGGCATCTTTTAAACCTTTTAAACTCTTATAAATATCTGAGTTTGTAAGATTAATTTCCTCATGTATAGATTTAAAGTTTTCTATAATTAAAGTTAAAACAACATCATCAAAAGTAAGTAAGTCGAGTAGTTTATGCTCTAAACTTTGATTTTCTTCTTTTTCAAGATCAGCAGCATTCATAGTTTCTACTTCTTTTCCATAAAATTCAATGAAATTCCTATTTTCATAAACTATAGAATTCATAGATTCTATTATGTGCTCTGTTTGCTGTCTTACTATATCCTCACGAGGAAGAACCATCATTACTTCAAATATAAAATCATAAGTATTATCAACTCTTGATATTATATCTGATATTATATTAGAAAATACTGCAAAGGAGTTAACCATGTTGTTATGCTCTTTATCAAGCTGTTCTCTCATGATTGTAAAATTTTGCCTTTGCAATTCATTTGTTTTTAATATTTCAGTTTTAAATGACTCGAACCTTACAAATAATTCCTTACCGATTCTATTCATTTGATCTGCCTGCTCATTTGATGTTTCAGACATTTTTATTATGTTTTTAGATATTTCTCCAAAAGCTTTACCGCCGGCACCATATTTAGAAGATATGATAATGGCATTCAATGAATAAACTTTAATTTGGTCAGCAAGCATCCTAATTTGTTCTATGGAATCCATAATATTACTTGTTCTGCCAACGTCTTCAACTAAGGAATCAGAAAGTTCATTATCTTGTGATATAAAACTTTGCATTCTATCAAAGGATCTGAAAAAATCTTCTTGGTTTTCATCTAAATCATTAGAGAAGTTTTTTTCACCTTTTTCTTTATTGGTAAAATATGAAAGCAGCTTATTAGCTTTTTCGTTTTCATTTTTCATTTCCTGTTCAATCATAGGAAATTTTTCACCTATAAAGCTATAAACTCTTCCAACTTCTTCAAGGAAAGAGTTAATATCTTTTACAGTTGTTTCCAATATTGCAGAATAGTCAAGGATATCCTGCCTTATATTATTGTCTATAATAGTTGCTGCCACTTTTTATAATTTCCCAATATTCTAAAAAATTATATATCACGTTATAAATATAACATTTATTATTGCTTTTTGCAAGTAAAATTTTTATTACACTATAATTTTACAGTAAAAATATATTTAATTAAAGTTTTTTTAATTAATTTCAAAAATTTTGTTTTTTAAGTATAAGTATTTTGCAGTATAATATATCCTATTTTGTGATTCTCTATTTCCGAATCCAAAACTTCTTCTGCTTACTGCAAGTATTGGAGGAGCCTGTATTCTTTTAGATATAGCCATTCCCATATACTGCTTCCACCATCTTTCTAAATCATCTACAAATTCAGCACCGCTTTTAAAATATTTTTTTAATGTTCCTTTTTGACATCCTATTTTATCTTCCAAATTTCCTTCTATATAAAGCTCTAGTATATCTTCTAATATAGCTCTGTTCCAAGATTCCATTAAAAATTTGAATAAATAATCATGATAATCATATTTTATAGGATCACCCTTACCTTCATCTACAGCCTGAGCAGTTGAAAGTTCAGCACTAGGTACTATGTTTATAGTGCCTTCAGGAATAATTTCCTTTTTAAACACTTCTTTGTTAACATAATTAGCAAGTCCGTATATCTGATATTTCCATAAATCAGCCAAACAAGCAAAAAATCCTGCTCCATCTCCATACATGGTTGAATATCCTACCATAGTTTCTGTTTTATTAGCATTGCAGGTAAATACGCCGCCAAAACTAGCAGCTATAGCAGATAATACTCTTGATGATCTATCTCTCGCCTGTATATTTTCTATAACAAAAGATGATAATTTTAGATGATCTTCTTTACCGTCTTTTATAATAGGGGAGGTTTCTAATTGTTTTACAGTATAATCTACTGATTCCTGTATAGGAACTACCATATAAGCACAGCCTAAATTATCAGATAAAGTCTTTGCAAGGTTTTTAGTTGTATCAGAATTGAATTTACTAGGCATATTAACTAGTAAAACATTATCTTTTCCAATGGCATTTACATACATTGCAGATGATAATGCTGAATCAATACCTCCTGATACTCCTATAACAACCTTATTTATTCCTATGGACTTCATAAATTTTTTTATTCCGTAAATAACAGTTTCATATATCAATTTATATTCATTTTCTTCTTTTATCTCTATAGCTTTTCCAAATACTTTGTTTTTTACATCTATATCAATGAAATACAAATCTTCTTCGTATCTTTTTCCTGTTAATAATAAATTACCCTTATTATCATAAACAGAACTTCTGCCATCAAATGTATACACTGTTTTTCCATTATTTTGTATTCCTACATTATTAATGTATACAAGTGGAGTATTATGTTTACTTGCAATTTCTCCATACATACTATGTCTTTTAGCATCTTTAACTAAAGTGTAAGGAGAGCTTGATATATTAATAAATAAATCTACATCTTTGTTTGAATTTATAATATCCATAGGAGAAAATGTATAATTCTTACTCCAAGCATCTTCACATATAGTAAGCCCTAATTTTATTTTTTCACCACTACATTCTATTTCTAAAGGTTTTAAATATTCTTTTACATCAGTATTATTTTCAAAAGCTAAATCTTTTAAGCTGAAAAAATGTCTAGGATCTTCAAATTATTTATAATTAGGCAGTAATGATTTTATTATAAAAGGGTATTCAGTGGTATTATTATGTATTAATTTACCGTCTTTAGCTACAAACATAGCATTATATTTTCTTATTCTTCCGTCAAAATTTTTTTTCTTTTTATCAGATGCAACATTGCCAAAAATTACATATATTCCATTTGAAGATTTTATTATTTCTTCTCCAAGTTCTTCGCATTCTTTTATGAATCCTTCACTTTCAAACATATCACCTATCATATAACCTGAAACACATAATTCTGGAAATATTACTACATCAGCATTTTCTTTTTTAGCTTTGCTTATAAAACTTATTATTCTTACTGTATTATCGCAAGGCATAGATGGTATTATTTCTAATTGAGAAACAGCTATTTTCATATTAAATGAACTCCAAATGTATTTATATTAATTAAATTATAAAGAAAAAATATAATAAACCGTTATATATATTATAATAAAATTTATTGATTTAGTCTACAGTTATAATTTATAATTAAGAAGGTTATACATTGGTATATGAGAAGAAAGGATTTCATATTCGAAGATAAAGAAGAAATATACAGTATGCTTAATAGTATAGAATTTGGGGTTATGGCTTTACCTGATGATATACCTTATGCTGTACCTATAAGTTTTTGCTATAAAAATAATGAAATATATTTTCATGGTGCTATGGCAGGCAGAAAATATGAAATTTTAAAGAATAATCCTAAAGTTTCTTTTAGTGCTTCAAAACCATATTCATATATACCATCTGAATTTTTAAATGGTAAAATGATACCAACACAGTTTTTCTTTTCAGTTTTTATAGAAGGTAAATTTGAAACTGTAGATGATATATCAAGGAGAAAAGAAATTTTATATGAAATAGTAAGGAAATATGAACCTAATAATGATAATCTATCTATAGATAATAAAATGTTTGATTATGCACAAAATAATATGCTTATAGGTGTTATAAAAATTGAAAACCTTACTGCAAAAGCTAAATTTGGCCAGAACATGCCGGATGAAGAAATAACAATCATAATAGATGATCTAAATACTAGGTCTAAAGAGATTGATATTGAAACTATAGATATGATAAATAAGCTAAGAAAATAAAAAAAATAACTTGAAAAAAGTATTATAAGTGATAGAATAAAAAAATAAAATAATCTTTTTTTATTCTAAAAAACTTTAGATATAATTAAATTATTAGTTGAGGAAAAAAGTTAATGCAAACAAGAGTATATAAAGCAGGTTCTATAGTATATTTTACAGGCGATACCTCAGACAGAGTTTATATTTTGAAACAAGGTCAAGCTCAAAGTATATTTTTATCAGAAGAAACAGGTTATGAAACTAGGGAACTTATTAATATAGGCGAGTTTTTTGGGGTAAAAAGTATACTTGGTACTTATCCGCAGGAAGATACAGTTCAGTGCTTAACAGATTGTGTTGTCATTATAATTACTTATGAAGAATTTGAAAGTCTGGTTGCAAAAAATAAACCTATAATTATAAAAATGTTAAAGGTATTTTCAAATCAGCTTAGAAGAATTAATAAAAGAGTAAGAGAACTTGTTGAAAATGATATAAGCGAAGAAGGACAAGATCCTTTAGAAGGATTGTATGGAATAGGGGAGTTCTACTTTAAAAATAAAAAGTATAGAAATGCTCTTTATGCTTATAAAAGATATATACAATATGCAGATGAAGATTCAGCATTTTATAATACTGTAAAAGAAAAAATTGAAGAATGTAAAGAAGAACTAGATATAACAGATGATAGCGATATAGCACCTCCAGTTTCAAATGCTCCTACTTCGGCTCCAAAAACTCAGACTAAAGCAGCAATTAATGATCCTGCATATAATAAAGCTGTTGAATTATATAATAATAATGATTATGTTAATTCATTAAAGGCATTCAATAATTTAATTAAAAGTTCTGATTCTGCCGTTGCTGAGAATTCTATATTTTATATGGGCAAATGTTATTATAATATAAACAAATATGATAATGCTTCTACTGTATTATTATCAGCAATAAAAAAATATCCTAAATCTGAAAATGTTAAAGAGGCTATACTATTCTTAGCTAAAAGCTGTGAGGGCAGCGGAAATAAAACTAAAGCAAAAGCGTATTATCAAAAAGTTATTTCAATGCCTCCTATGGATAATTTTTCAAAGGAAGCAAATGCAAGTATTTCAAGACTGTAATATAAAAAGAAATTAAGGAACAAATATGGATAATAATTTAAGTTCTCATACAAAAAAATACAATACTGATGATGTTATATTTCTGGAATATGAAAAAGGTGATAAATTCTATTTGGTTCAAAGCGGTTCCGTGAAAATTACCAAAGTTATAAAAGATGTTGAAAAATTATTAGACATAGTTTATGCTGGTGAGTTTTTTGGTGAAATGGCTATATTAGAAGATACTACAAGAAGTGCTTCAGCTATAGCAAATGAACCTACTGTACTTTTAGAGTTAAGAAAAGAAAATTTCCAAAACATATTGGCTAATAATACTATAATGGCTTTGAAACTTTCAAAGACTTTTGCTAAAAGAATATTCGATGCTAAAAGAAGACTCTTAATACTTCAATTAAATGAAACTGATTTGAGAGTTTATGACTGTCTTTTACTTTTAGCAGAGCTTCAGAATATACCTAGAGATCATTATTATGAGCCTCAGGAATTAAATGCTACTATAAATGATATAGCGAATTGGTGCGGTGTAAAAGTAGTTGATGTACAGAAAGTTTTAAATACATTGGTAAAAATAGGAAAAATAGATATAAGAACTAATACCATATATGTTAAAAACTTAAAAGAGATTCAAAGACAAATTGATTTAAAGAGAAAGAAATCATAATAGTAAATAATTTTACTATATGATTGAATAAATTAGCTGATGACTGATTATTTCGGTTATCAGCTTTTATTTTATATTCATTCATTAATTATTTAAATATATTCACTAAAAAACATGTATGAATAATATAATCATTCACAATATTATGATATTAATATATATAATAATTGTTTTTGTCATTCATAATAAAATATTCATATTGACAAAATGATATGATTAATGTATCTTTTTTGTAAAATATTTTAAAAGAGGTTTATATGAAAAAAATTGTATTAATGGCAGTATTGTGTACTTTATTTAGTTTTAATGCTTTGTATCCGACAAACTCTGAAAATGAAGCACTGTTTTTATCGTATATAGCATCTGGTAATATTGAAGAAGTTTCAAATTATATAAACGATAAAAAAATTAATATAAATGCTAGAATAGAAAATAATGCTACACCATTAATATTTTCTATTATTTTTAATCAAGATGAAATAGCAAAAATGCTTATAGAAAAAGGTGCAAATCTTAATATTAAAGACAAGTCAGGATTCACAGCTTTAATATATTCTATAATGTATAATAGAACAGAAATATCAAAAATACTTATAGAAAAAAAAGCTGATGTAAATATAAAAGCATCATTAAATGAAAATGGAGTATATATGAAAAATGTTACTCCTTTAATACTTAATGAAAATAAAGAAGTAGCTCAATCATTAATAAATGCTGGTGCAGACATTAATATTAAATTCTCTTTTCAACATGCTGAAAAAAATATAAAATTAGAAAATGCTACACCTTTAATGTGGTTTATTTTTAATGATAATACTGAAATAGCTCAATTATTGATAGAATCAGGAGCTGATATCAATGCTAAAGATAAAAGCGGAAAAACAGCATTAGATTATGCGAAAGAGAAAAATAATGCTAAAATAGAGCAGTTACTTATAACCAAAGGTGCTAAATAATAAAGAATATGTAGTGTTAAAATCTCTATTAGTTAAAGCTGATAGAGATTTTTTATTTGTAAATCATTTCAATTAAAGTTTTCAGTTAATTGTTTATTGATTTAAAAATTATAATAACTATAAAAGTTAAATATATAAATATTTCTAATATAGATAAAATAGACTAAATAATTAAATGTTAGCATCGTGAAATTATATACCCTAATGAAGTATATACTTGACAAAATAATATAATTAACATATCTTTTTTGTAAAATATTTTAAAAGAGGTTTATATGAAAAAAATTGTATTAATGGCAGTATTGTGTACTTTATTTAGTTTTAATGCTTTGTATCCGGAGCTTAGTAAAGATGAAAAAGAATTTGTATCATATATAGCTAATGGTAATAAAGAAGAAGTTTTAGATTTTTTAAATAATAAAAAGGTCAATATAAATTTAGATATTATGGATGGCGCTACACCTTTGATGTTATCTATTATTTATAAGCAAGATGAAATTGCAAAGCTGCTAATAGAAAAAGGTGCTGATCTCAATAAAAAAGAGAAAGAAAGCGGTGCTACACCTTTAATATTATCTATTCTCTATGAGCGATATGAAATATCAGAGATACTAATAGAAAAAGGTGCTAATGTTAATATAAAAGATAATTCCGGATTTACAGCTTTAATACATGCTATACAGCGGGAGAAAACAGATTTATCAAAAATGCTTATAGAAAAAAAATCTGATGTAAATACAAAAGTATCATTCAAGACAGATGGATTATATTTAAAAGATTTTACTCCTTTGACATTTAATGTAGATAGAGAAGTAGCTGAGTTATTAATAAAAGCTGGTGCTAATATTAATGCTAGATTATCTATAAAAGATGATGCACGAGATATACAATTAGAAAATATTACACCTTTAATGTGGGTAATTTTTGATTATAATACAGAAATAGCTGAGTTATTGATAGAAGCTGGAGCTGATCTTAATGCTAAAGATAAAGATGGAAACACAGCATTATATTATGCAATAACTAAAAATAATAGTAAAATAACTAAGTTGATTTCTGACAAAGGTGGCAGATTCTAAAGATAATTTTTATAACTAGCTTTATAATATTTTTAAATTACTATTTTTATTTTAGTTTTTCATTAGTTCTTAATATTATTCTATGTATTAATATGATTAAGATATTATATATAAGTAATGTTATAAAAAATATTTTCATTATGAACATGAAATTTTCAAAGGTCCTAAGTCCGTTTCTTAATGAGAAATATACATAAGTAAATATAATCAAGTATACATAAAATGGTGCAAATAGTTTATAAGCAAGTCCGTAATTGAATGCAATGACTGTAAATCCTAAAGAAAATCCAAATATTACAGCCTGTGGAATCAATGGAATAATGGCTTCATATCTATTTGTAAATTGTATTAATACAATTTGTTTTGCGAATATAATCAAAAATGCTGACAAACAAATAGATGCGAATATAAAAAGAGCAATAGAATAGTAAACTATCTTTCTTTCTTTATTTTTATTATTGTCTTTTTTAGCTATTAAAATATAAGAAAACATAACTGATGCAACAGGAGTTCCTATATAGAAAAACATTTTTATTATTAATGATATAGTAGAGTAGTATCCTGCACTTGTTTTATCCAAATATCTATTTGCCATTAATACGTCACTTAATGATATCCAATTAAATATAAAATTTATAATAACTATATTTATTATATATGTTAAAAATTCTGATAAGTTTTTAATTGAAAAATAAGTTTTTATTTTATTAATTTGAACATAATAAGGCAGTTTGAGTTTCTTTAATTCTATTAAATTAATTGTCAAATATAATACACAAAATAAAGACACCGATATAATAGCTCTTTCTAATGTTAATCCTGTTATAATAAAGTATGCAAGTAATAAAATTTTAGCTATAAATATTGCTATCAAACTAGCTGTATAATCATAAGCTATATAATTATTAATTTTTAATATAGATTGTGAAACTATAACCAAAATTGATGCAAATATTCCAATAGACATTATTAAAAGTGAACTATAGCTTTTTATATTGAAAAGTATATCCATTAGCGGTATTGATAATATGTAAATAATAAATATTATTATAGCAAGTGTATATCCATAAGTCCAATAGGCTCTAGCATCCTCATCATCTTTATAATGATGCATAATATAATAACTGAAACTTGATACTGTTAAAACTATTATTGAATATATATTGATTATACCATTATAATGTGCAAAATCAGATATTGATAAACTTCTGTTTACATATATTGAAGATACATAATTTAATACGCTGGCAATACCGTTTATAAAAACTAATAAAGCATAGTTGATATAATATGAATATTTTTTGTATAGATTTTTGATATTATTCATATTATATTAACTTATGCAAATCTTTATTGTAATAATTATCTTCTTCTTAAGAACCATATTAATATACCAAGTATACCGAATAAACAAGGCAAACCTATTTGAGCAACATATCTAATAAAATTAGTTTGAGTTGTTGTAAGAGTAAGGTTTTTAATGCTTGCTTCTTTAGGTCTTATAGTGATTTTCTGTCTTGCTTCTAATAGATAAGCAACAGTATTCATAAATAAGTCTTTATTTCCTGCAAAAGCAATATCTACAGACTGACCTTGTTCAGGATTGATGTATGCATTCAAAGCAAATGTAGCATCTCCGAACACTACAATTCTTGCCGGGTCTTTTCTTCCTTCTATTTCATAAGTACCGCTTATAGCCAAAGGTACAGGACCAGGTACATCTGTTCTAGGATTGAATCTAGCTCTTGATAAATCGAAAGTAGCTTCTTCTTTTCCGTAACCTTGAGGAGTAGTTGTAATTATATTTTCAAAACTTCCATTGTATTTATTTTCACCGCTTAATATACTTCTTGCAACAACCAAACAAGCAAATACATTTCCTTCTTTTAATGTTTGAGTTATTGGGTGAGAAGTATATTGAGGTACTATATTAACAGGTATAACTACACTTGATGCAGTATCTATTATATAGTCATTTTTAGTTTTAAATCCCCAATCAGATAAGAAGTTTCCTAAATTGCTGTTAAATTTACTTCTATCCATAAAACTGTCATATAAAACAAGAAGTTTTCCGCCTGTTTTTACATAGTTATTTAATTTGTCTATTTCAAAATCGCTGAATGTTTCCACAGGGGCAGCTATTACTATTAATGATGCATCTGTTGGTATATTTTCAAGTATTATATTTAATTCTTTTACTTTATAATTTTCATTTTCTAAATAAGTTTTAACATAAGATAAACCTTCACCGCCTCTATCTTGTATTTGTCTTTCACCATGTCCTACTGTGAAGTATACTGTATAAGATTCTGTATCAAGCAAAGTATATATAGATTGAGTAAATTTTTCCTCTCCAACAAATAAAGGATCAGAAGTGACTTTTGACTGAGTTGTTAAATCTTTTCTATAAACTCTTACTTGTTTTCCTTGTCCATAAGTAAATACTATTTCTCCAACTTGAGTCATTTGATATTTACTTTTAGCGGAAGGTTTTTCTATAGGGTTAATATATTCAACACTTATATGTTTATTTATTCTTTTATATTGTTCTAATAATAAATCGGCTCTCCAATCTGCTGAAGTAGGATCTGTACTTGGTGATCTCAATACTACTATAGAAAGCGGACTATCTATTCTTGATAAAACATCCATAGTTTGCTGAGATACTGTATACGATTTATTTTGTGTTAAGTCAAATCTTATAGGGAAATTTATACTTATAATATATAAACCTACAAGTATAGCAAGAATTATTATCAATGATAATATTCCAAAAAAAGCTTTATGTACGAATCGCATCTTTAAAAAAGATACTATTTGTTTTCTATCTACTATTAATGTAATAATAGTTATTATAGAAGTCAATGCTAATAC
>CASEHG010000395.1 GCA_949287565.1 uncultured Brachyspira sp. | reverse complement strand
ATTAAATATCAATAATAAATAATATATTTTTATATAAAAAGCAAAAAATAAAGACTGTAAATAAAATATTCACAGCCTTTATATATTTATAATTTTTATTTTAAGTATTATCCATTAGCAAGCTTTATAAACTCATCAGCTTCCATTATCTCTACGCCTAAATCCTGAGCTTTTTTAAGTTTGCTTCCTGCTTTCTCTCCTACAATCAAAATGTTTGTATTTTTTGATACCGCAGATTGAACTGTAGCCCCTAATCTCTCAGCAGCCTCTTTTGCAGAATTCCTTGTAAAGCCTTCTATTGAACCTGTTATTACAACATTCTTACCAGTGAGAGGTGATTCCACTGTTACAACTTTTTCAAATACCGGATTAACTCCTGCAGCAAGTAAATCATCTATTAGTTTTAATGTCTTTTCATTATGAAGGAAATCATAAATACTTTTAGCACTGATTTCACCTATACCCTCAATATTTTGTAAATCATCAATAGTAGCCTTTTTGAAATTCTCTATTGATGTGAAATATTTAGCTAATAGGTCAGCAGTAGTTTCCCCAACCTGACGAATACCTAATGCATATATAAATCTTTTTAAAGTAGTGTTCTTACTGTTCTCAATAGATTCAAGCATGTATCCTGCCAATTTTTCACCCATTCTTTCAAATTTAAATAAATCATCTCTTGTTATTTTGTAAAGATCAGCCGGAGTTTTAACAAGTCCGCTTTTTGTAAATACTGCAATCCACTCTTTTCCTATTCTCTCCATATTCATAGCAGGTTTTGAAACAAAATATTCTATATATCTAGTTATCTTGCTTGGACATTCTTCATTAATACATCTTACAATTACATCGCCGTCAGTTACTGCAGTATCGCCTCCGCAAACAGGACATTTTTTAGGGAACTCGAAAGGCTTACTATCTGCAGGACGTTTTTCCATTACTACTCTTGTGATCTTTGGTATAACATCTCCGGAACGTATAACTACAATAGTGTCTCCGATTCTTATATCTTTTGATTTTATCTCATTAGGGTTATGAAGTGTAACATTTGAAACTGTAACGCCTCCAACTTGAACAGGCTCTAATTTTGCAACTGGTGTTAATGCTCCGGTACGTCCTACTTGAACCTCAATATTTTTCAATACTGTTTCTTTTTCTTCAGGTTTGAATTTGAATGCCACTGCAAATCTTGGGGCACGTGACAAGAATCCTAATTTCTCCTGATGCTTAACATCATCAACTTTTATTACAAGTCCGTCAATCTCATAATCCATTTTGCTTCTTTTTTCTTGTATATCATAATAAGTTTCTAATACTTTTTTAGCATCAATGTTTGGGTGAACGCCTTCAACTGTGAATCCTAATTCTGACAAAAACTCCATTGATTTATATTCATTAGTTAAATCAAAATCTTTATAATTAGCAATCTGATAAGCAAAGAATTTTAATCTTCTCTTTTTACTTTCAGCACTGTCTAATTGTCTTAATCCGCCGGAAGCTGCATTTCTAGCATTGGCAAAAGGTATCTCTTCAAGTTCTTCTCGCTCTTTATTTAATGCTTCAAAATCTTTTTTAGTTATTAATGCTTCACCTCTTACAATGAGTTTCTTTTTCTCTTTTATGCTTTTAGGAACATTATTCATCATCTTAACATTATTAGTAACATTCTCCCCAACTTGTCCGTCGCCTCTTGTGCTTGCCACTGTGAGTTTTCCTTTTTCATAAATAAGCTCTAAAGCAAGACCGTCAAATTTATTTTCAACAGTGTATTTTATTTTACTTGCATTAAGTTCCTTTTGCATTCTATTATCAAATTCCAAAAACTCTTCTTCATTCATAACATTAGAAAGCGAGTACATAGCGATAGGGTGTTCAAATTTCTCGAACTTTTCTAATATAGTGCCACCAACTTTATTAGTAGGGCTGTCATCTTTTTTTAATTCTGGGAACTCTCTTTCAAGATTTTCCAACTCCCTGAAAAGTTTATCATATTCGTAGTCTTCTATTTCAGGGTTATCATCTGTATAATAAAGTTTGTTATGATAATTAATAGTTTCTGTTAATTGTTCAATTTTTTGTTTAGCTTCTTCTATGTTCATAATTTTTCCTTATACAAGTATTTAATTATTGATATTATTTGAATATAGTATAGTATTAATTATCTAAATATATTTCAATTATTTTAATAAAATATTTTTTTATATCAACTTTTTTTGCCAAACTTCGTCAAATTTGCAAAAAGACTAATTAAAAAATAAATTATTTACTATAATCAATACCATTTTTAGTACAGAACTCTATACCCACGCTGTCATTTTCTTTTGCAAGCTTTATCAAGTACTTTTCCATTTTTGGTTTTAATGAGTCATTAGCTATTTTGTACGCTTTGTCAAAATTTTCTAAAGCTTCAGATTTTAATTTCTTATATTCTTCATTTGAAATATTTTCTTTTTGAATGTTAGCTAGTATATTTTTAATGTAGCCTATACTGTTAAAAGTTTCTGGTATTTCCTTTTCTAATTCTTCAACTTTATAAAAATCTTTTAAGCAGTCATTATATATTTTAACTGCTTTTTTTATATTTTCATTATATCTTTCAATATTAGCAAGTTTAGTTTTAGCATATCCTCTAGTGTCATATATTTCAGCATTATAATTAACTATTTGAATACCCTTACTACAATACTTTATAGATTCATTTAATAACTCTTTTGCTTTTGAAATATTATTATTTTTTAATTCAATATTTGCTAATTTAATTTTACAGAAACCTATTTGATTATAAGCATGCATATCACTTTTGTATATTTCTATGCATTTACAAAAATCTTTAATTGCTTCATCATATTGCAGTAAATTTATTTTAGCATCTGCTCTATTATAATAAGCATATAAATCATTAGAATCTAATTCTATAGCCTTATCATAATCTTTTATAGCCTCCTCATACTGCTGTAAATTAAATTTAGCATTTCCTCTATAAAAATAAGCTAATGTATCATTATTATTTAATTCTATAGCTTTGTCATAATCTTTTATAGCTTCTTCATACTGATACAAATCAGCTTTAGCTTTTCCTTTATAAAAATAAGCTAATGAATCATTATTATTTAATTCTATAGCTTTGTCATAATCTTTTATCGCCTCTTCATACTGATACAAATCAGCTTTAGCTTTTCCTTTATAAAAATAAGCTAATGAATCATTATTATTTAATTCTATAGCTT
>CASEHG010000394.1 GCA_949287565.1 uncultured Brachyspira sp. | reverse complement strand
TGTAGCTCTTTCTTTATCTTTGCCTATAATGCTTACTTTGTTTTTATTATCATTAAGTTTGGGATTATTAGCGAAGGCAGCCCCTCAAATGAACATTTTAATGCTTGGTTTTCCTATGCAGATAGCTGTTGGTGTGGCTGCTTATTATATTTTGATACCAGTTCTAGTTTCTAATTTTATGAAAGTATTGGAAACTACTATAGCAGATGTTAATAATATAATAACTTTCTTATCTGGAGGAACAGTATGATTAAAAAAATACTTTCTTCTATATTTGAATTGTTCATTATATTCAAAGCTAAGCTATACAGAAAATATTTGCGTCTTACAGGAAAAGGATATGCATTAACATTATTTGCTGCTCCTGAAGATGAAGGCAGAACAGAACTTCCTACTGAAAGAAAAAAGAGAAAGGCTAGAGAAGAAGAGGGACGTGTTGTTAACTCAGCTGAAATAAATCAGACTCTCGTTTTAGCAGTTTCAATAGCTGTGATAGCTCTTTTAACTACATATTTTTCTCATACAGTATCGCAATTCTTTATTACTATTTTGAATAAAATATCTAATGCTGATGTTTCGATTAATAATACAGCTTATACGGATATGTTGTTAGAGATATTTGTTCTTTTAGCAAAAACTGCCGGAATAATTATGGCGGTTGCTTTGGTAGTTGGTGTCGGTGTTAATTTGGCTCAGACTCAGTTCTTATTTACTACAAAGAAATTAAAACCTAATTTTAAAAGAATAGCTCCTACTTGGTCAAACTTTAAAGAAAGAGTATTTGTTTCTTCACAAAACTTAATGAACTTGGCAAAAATTCTATTTAAAATGGTAGTTATATCATTTATTACTTTTACTACTATATATGGAAAAAGCAGTGAATTATTTAATATGACTAATATGGAACTTCCTCAGGCTATGCATCTTTTCTTTTTTATAGTTTTGGAGATGCTTGCTAAGGTAATAGTATTTATGATAATAGTATCTGCTTTCGATTATTTCTTTCAAAGAAGGCAGTATATTAACAGCTTGAAAATGACAAAGCATGAGATGAAAGAAGAGTTCAAAGAGATGGAAGGAGATCCTTTGGTAAAAAGTCAATTGCAGGATATGGCTAGAAAGATTGTAAGCAGAACAATGCTTAAAGCTGTTCCAGAGGCGGATGTGGTTATTACAAATCCGACTCACTTTGCAGTTGCTTTAAAATATGAAAATGGCGATTATGCTCCAGTAGTAACAGCTAAGGGGGCAGATCATATAGCTTTAAAAATAAAAGAAATAGCTAAAGAAAATGATGTACAAATAATAGAGAATAAACCTTTAGCCCGTGAATTATATTTTAATGTTGAAATAGGACAGTATATACCAGAAAAACTGTTTCATGTTGTTTCAAGGATACTTGGCGAAGTATATAGAATACGTAATGAAAAAATGGCAAGGGCTATATAGGAGGAATAAAAAGTGGCAACAATGAATGGTGCTAAATCAATATTAAATTCAATAAAACTGCCTGCTAATATGAGCAGACACAGCGATATAATGTTTGCTGTAGGTGCGGTTATGGTAATAATGATGCTCGTTATACCATTGCCTTCTTTAGTATTGGACTTTTTGCTTATAGTGAATATTATAGTATCATTATTAATATTACTTATGGTGCTTAGTATAAAAAGTGCTAATGATTTCAGCGTATTTCCTTCTGTACTTCTTGTTATGACAGCTTTCAGACTTGCTCTAAATGTATCCACTACAAGAGCTATTCTTACAGAGGGGGCTAATTTTAATGGTAAAGTTATTACAGCATTTGCTGACTTTGTAGTAGGCGGAAATATAGTTGTAGGTGTAGTAATATTTATCATACTTATAATAGTACAATTTGTTGTAATCACTAAAGGTGCTACAAGAGTATCAGAAGTAGCAGCAAGATTCGCATTAGATAGTATGCCTTCAAAGATGATGGCTGTTGAAAGCGAACTTCAGGCAGGAGCTATCACAGATAAAGAGGCAGAAGAAAAAAGAAAAAAGATTAGAGGCGAAAGTGATTTTTACGGTACTATGGACGGTGCTTCTAAGTTCGTACAAGGGGACGTTATAGCAGGTATTATAATCACTGTTATAAATATAGTAGGCGGACTTATCATTGGCATGACAATGAGAGGTGAACCATTTGCTCAGGCAGTTAATGCTTATACTCGTTTTACAGTTGGTGATGGTTTAGTAAGCCAAATACCTTCATTCTTTATGAGTTTTGCTACTGGTTTATTAGTAACTAGAAGCAGTAGCGAGGATAATTTGTCTACTCAAATAGCTGTACAAGTTTTTGCTAAGCCTAAAAACTTATTTATAGGTGCAGGTTTTGCTTTCTTTTTAATGCTTTTACCAGGTTTTCCAAAAATAGCTTTATTTGTTATAGCATTAGCATTATTTTTAGCAGGTTATGCTTTGAAAAAAGAACAGCAGGAGCTTGGACTTAATGAAGACGGTACAAAAGCAGATGCAGGAGAGCAGGTGCATCAAGGTCCTTTAGATGTTACGCCTTTCTTGAAAGTAGAGAAGATAGAGCTTTCTGTTGGTGCTTCTCTTATACCTTTGGCATTAGAATCCGAAGGCGGAGATTTAATCAATAGAATAAGTCAGATTCGTAGAGAGCTTGCTTTAGAGGTTGGGCTTGTAGTTCCTCCTGTTCGTATTGTGGATAATAGTGTAATAGAACCTGATGAATATACAGTGAGTATAAATGGTACTGAAATGGCTAAAGGATTTGTTCGTCCTAATATGCTTTTAGCTTTGAATGCAAATTCTCCAGACGGACCTTCCCCGGATTGTGAGAAAGTAAGAGAGCCTGCATTCGGTCTTCCAGCTTATTGGATTAAAGTTGATGAAAAAGATATGGCTGAGAAAAAAGGATTTATGTTGTTTCAGCCTACATCAGTTATTGCTACTCACTTCAGCGAAACTATTAAAAGAAATGCTAATCTTCTTATTGGACGTGAAGAGGTACAGAATATGCTCGATCTTATTAAAGATGATCATAAAGCTCTTGTATCTGAAGTACTTGCAGCCAAGCCTCATAATGAAAGTCCTCTTGGATATATACAGAAAGTATTGCAGAATCTTCTTCAAGAGGAAGTGCCTATCAGAAACAGTGTTGCTATATTAGAGGGTGTTGCTGATGCTATATCAATTATGGGAAGTGAACAAGCTACTGAACTTGTAAGAAGCAGATTGGCATCTCAAATATCTCAAATGGTTGCTGATCAGGATAGAAATATAAGAGTTATTACTTTAAGTCAGCAGCTTCAAAATAATATAGCTCAAAACCTTGCTAATACAGGTAATTTACAAGGTTCACAGATGATAGCTATGAGTTTTGAAAGCATGCAGAACTTAATTAAAAATATAAAAGATGCAGTTAAACTTGTAAGTGATTCAGGAGTTGATGATATAGTATTTTTAACTTCTCCTATTATAAGAAGACCTTTGTATCAGTTTATAGCTAAAAATGTTGGTAAGTACAAGGTTATAGCAACTACTGAAATAGCACAGGGGTATAATGTACAGGGTATTGCTAGTATAAAATAATGAATGATATATGCCTTATTGGGCGATTAAGATATAAATAATAATATATTACTTGGAGTTACAAGATGAAAACTATAAAAATTTTTGGAAAAAACAGAGAAGAAATTGAAAAACAGGCCAGAGATAAGTACGGTGAAAGCTATTTTATTATTAGTGTAAGAGAGAGCAAAAGAAAAAACATATTTGGAATGATTAAAAAAGAGTTTGAAGTTTCTATCGGTATATTAGAACAATATTAATAGTGGGCTAAATAGAAGAAGAGAGGAGTTATAAAATGGTAGATATACGCACTATTAGAGGGAAGGATAAAACAGACGCTTTCGCTAAAGCCAGAGTTGAATTCGGCGGTAACTTTGTTATTTTAACTAGTAAAGATATAAAAGTGGGCGGATTTTTAGGACTAGGGATGAAAACAGAGCATGAACTTAGAATAATGCTTAATAATTCTATTTACGATAGAAAAAATAGTTCTATGAATAATGAAGAGAAATCTTATTCAGATGATGGTGATGAAATGCATAGAAGCAAACTTTTAAGCGATAGAATAGAAATGAAAAAACATTCATCTGAAACTATAGATGCAAGCGAAATGGCAGACAGAATAGTTTCTATAACTAAAGCATTGAAAGAAAAGAGTGCTAGCAGAAATAATAGTTTTTCTAGTAATAATAATACATCTCGTTCTAGTGTTCAGGAAAATTCTTATACTACTGAAAATGAAGATATTCCTGAAGAACTTTTAAATGATAGTAGTACTAATAATACTGCAAAGGCTAATGTTATTGAAGAAAAAATAGAAGATAATAGTGCAAGAGAAAAAAGTGTTGATAATTTTATCCCATTGCCTAATTTTAGTAATAATCAATATTCTAATCTTCAAGGCTCTACATTTGCTAATATGAGAAATCCTATGCTTTCAGATTATTCTGCTAATAATAGTTTTTCTCCTATTAATAATTACGGTAATTTTACTGCAAACAACAATATCCCTAATAATAATATACCTAATAATAGCTTTATGAATAATAGTATGAATAACTTTAATAATAATGTTATGTATAATCATACTAACTCTTCTAATAATAATCAGAATAATATTAATCAAAATAATAATAATTCTGTAGATGATAATGTAAAAAAATTAGTTCAAGAACAAATAAGAGATATAATAAAAGAATATTTAGAAACTAATATTCCTAATATAAATTTAAATAAAAATAACTCCAATAATTCTAATATAAATGAAGATTCAAAATATCAAAATAAAACTTCTTATTCAACTGCTTCTGATGAAGAAGATGAAATAAAAAATGCTATAGAAGAGATTAAAGAATCAAGAAGAGAGCAAAGAGGTATAAGAGAACGCAAAGAACTTAAAGAAGAAAATAATTTAAGAGAAACTAAAAACAATATAAGAGATTATTTTAATGATGATATAAAAGAAGAAGATTATGATAATGAAGAAAATGATATTGAGGATAATGCTGAAGCAAATATTGCAGATGGAATGGAAGAAAGTTTCAGTTATTTAAGGGATAGAGAGTTTCCTGAAGAGATATTACTTGAGTTAAGAGAATATTTACTTACATCAAGTAATGCAAGATTTTTCCAATCTAAAGATGTTATAAGAGAAGAAGTAGAAAAATATTTCGCTGAAAGATTAATACTTTCTAATGGTATAGAAGTAGGAACAAAGAAGAAGATTATAGTATTTGTAGGGCCTACTGGTGTAGGAAAAACAACTACAATACCTAAAATAGCAGCACAATATATGAAATCTGGTAAAAAAGTTTCTTTTGTAACTATAGATAATTATAGAATAGCAGCAGTTGATCAGCTTCAAAGATATGCAAGCATAATGAAAGTACCATTTACAAGTGCTAGTACTCCTGAAGCTTTGAGAGCAGAGATTAGAAAAATGGATAATTCTTCATTATTATTTATAGATACTATGGGTCGCTCTCCTAAAGGTGCTGAAGATATAGTTGCTATGTCAAAATATTTCACTACAGTTGGAAGATTTGATATGGATATTCAGCTTGTTATGAGTGCTACTGCAAAGTATAAAGATGCTTTGAAAATATTGAACGGATTTAAACCTACAAATTATAAAGGTGTAATACTTACAAAAGTTGATGAAACAGATTATTTAGCTTCTTCAATTTGTGCTATTACAAAAAAGAAACTTCCTATTACTTATATAACTCATGGACAGGGTGTTCCTAAGGATATATCTACTGCTAAAAAATATGGTTATAAAATAATGGAAGGTTTATTTGGACATTAAAAATAAAGTTTTACAAAAAAGAAAAAATAATTTAGGAAATTTATAAAATATTATGAAAGATCAAGCTGATGAATTAAGAAAAATGATGAGTATGAAAGATAAACGTCCTCAGCGTATAATAAGTATAGCCAGCGGTAAGGGCGGAGTAGGTAAAACTAATATAGCAATTAATTTATCCATAGCATTGCAGCATCTTGGACAAAATGTTATTTTAGTTGATGCAGATCTTGGACTCGGTAATGTTAATGTTATACTCGGAAATATGCCTGAATATAATTTGTATCATGTTATTAAAGGTGTGAAAAAAATACATGAAATTATACTTGAAACAGATTATGGTATAAGATATATAGCAGGAGCTTCTGGATTTTCTTCTTTAGCTAATCTATCCGGAAGAGCTTTAACCAAATTAGTTAATAGCATGGATTCTTTGAATGATGCTGATATCATAATAGTTGATACTGGTGCTGGAATTTCTGATAATGTTTTATATTTTCTTCTTTCTTCAGATGAAAGTATAGTAGTTACTACTCCAGAACTTACAGCTATATTGGATGCTTATGGTGTAATAAAATCCATAGCGCCTGAAAATGCTAATGCTGATATAAAAATATTGGTTAATAGAGTTACTAAGGCTTCTGAAGGTAAAGAAGTAAGCGATAAGATTATTATGACAAGCAAAAAGTATTTAGATATGGATGTTAAATACTTGGGACATGTTATGGAAGATAAGACAATTCCTTATGCAGTTTCTCAGCAGCTTCCATTCTATCAATATGATAATAAATGTCAGGCTTCTATGTCAATACATAATATAGCTAAGAGAATAATTGATATGGAATATGATGATGGCAGAGAGGTAAAAGGTTTTGGAGGATTTATGGAGTCCTTGTTATCTTTTGTAAGTAAAAAATGATAAATGTTGGCAGAGGTAATTTATGAATAATATACTAGAAAAAGTAAAACAGTATTTTTCATCTAATTTTGGAAAATTAGATGGTATAATATCTATTTTATCATTTGTTATAACTCTTGTTATGTCTGTACTATATAAGAACAGAATAGATATATCATTACTTAAAGCTTTATTATCAGCTATAATAACTTTTGCAATATTATTTTTAATAGGATTGGTATTGAAAAGATATTTGGGTGATATTATAGAAAGCAGTAATGTAAGTACAAATATGGATATGGATTATAATTCTTTAGATGATAATTCTATTGCTAATAATATTAGTGATAATCCTATCAACAATGCAGATAATGTTAACAGTAGTACTGATGATTTTAATCCGGATAATATAACAATATCTCCTGATTCTATAAATCTTGATAGAAAACCTAAATCTAAACCAAGCACTTCTAGTTCAGGTGATGATATAGGTGATATAGTATTTGGAAAATCTCCTTCTAGCAGCAGTACAAGCTACAGCACTTCAAGCAGCAGTATGTTTCCTGATAAAAAAGTTTCTGATAATGAAATGATAAAAGAAGTTCAAGAGGATCCTGAAAAAGTTGCTAAAGCTGTTAGAACTATGATGGCTAAAGGGGAAAAGGATGATAAATAAAATATATTAAGTGATATATTAGAAAAAATTAATATTTAGAGTGAATACTATGAAAGATAAATATAAAATACCAAATATTACTAGTGAGAATGAACAGGAATATTGGCTGGAGTTTAAAAAAACTCTTTTTGCTAATATAAGAGATGCTTTTATTATTAAATATTCTCCTTTAGTAAAATATGTGGCAAGTAAAATATATGTTAATATGGAATTTCATAAACGTATTGAATTTCAAGATTTAATAGGATTTGGTTCTTTTGCACTTATGGATGCTATTGATAAATACAATCCTAGCATGGACATTAAGTTTAAAACTTATGCTGCTGCTAGAATTAAAGACATAATAATACAAGAGCTTAGAAGATTAGACTAAAAAGATTATAAGTAAAATATATTAAAAAATAAAAATTTAATAGTTAGAGTGAATATTATGAAGATGAATAAAAAAGACAAAGATAAAATACCAAATATTACTAATGAGAATGAGCAGGAATATTGGCTGGAGTTTAAAAAGACTCTTTCGCCTTATATAAGAGAAGCTCTAATTATTAAATATTCTCCTTTAGTAAAATATGTGGCAAGTAAGATATCTGTTAATATGGGTTCTCATAAGCATATAGAATTTCAGGATTTAGTTGGATTTGGTTCTTTCGGACTTATGGATGCTATTGATAAATATAACCCTAATAGAGATATTAAGTTTAAAACTTATGCCGTTACTAGAATCAGAGGAGCAATATATGATGAGCTTAGAAAATTAGATTATCTCCCTAGATCTATTCGTAAAGATGTTAAAGAAATAGAGAAGGCAAGAGAAATATTGGAAGCCAGATTAAGCAGAAATATAAAGCCTCAGGAAATAGCAGATATGCTTGGAATACCAATAAGCAAATATAATGAAACTATGAAAAGATATATAGAGGCTTCTCCTACTTCTTTAAGCGATGTTTGGTATGTAGGCGATGATTCTGATGAAATATCTGTAATAGATACATTGAAATCAAATGATAAAACTAATCCGGAATATTTAGCAGAGAGGGAAGATGTTAAAAATAAAATAATAGCTGCTTTGAAAAAACTTCCTGAAAAAGAACAGCAAGTTCTTATATTATATTATTATGATGATCTTACTTTAAAAGAGATAGGCAAGGTATTAGAGGTGTCAGAAAGCAGAATATCTCAGCTTCATACAAAAGCAATACAGCAGTTAAGATATAGCCTTTCTGAGATAAAAAAACAATTATTATAAGAATAGGTGATTTTTATGAATGAATTAAAGAAAAAAATATTGCAAAGTGATTTTTATAAAAAGATTTATAATAATAAAAATACTCGTTCAGTGGAATTATCAGTTGCTTCTTTGGAGAGAGGAATGCAGGAAGCTGCTGCTATATTTCAATGTCCTATTTATGAACTAAGTTATAAAGTTCTTGAGGAAGGAAATAAAGGATTTTTTAATATAGGAGCTAAACCTTATTTAGTGAGATATACTCATATCACTTATGATAAGTCTAATATAGGAGTTGCCGCTGCTAATACTTATGAAGATATATATTCAGAAGGAAGTGTTCAGCAAAAGGTTGTATTTAATAAAGATACAGAAATAACTGTAAGGGTAAAGAGGGACGGAGTATTTTTGAAAGTTAATCCTCCTGTTGGTGACGGTAAGAGAATAGAAGATATCACTTTATTAGAGGAAAAATTAATAGATGCTGGTATAAAAGAATATGATTCTCATTTAGCTAAAAAAATGCTTCAGGAGCAGACAGGACAATATGTAAAAATAGCCGAATGGGATATAGCTAAATCTGCTAACAATGCTAAAATTAGTTATACAATCACTGAAGATAAAATGCGTGCCTATGTTACTGTTACCAAGCCTAATAAGGGCGGAAGAGAAATGGATTTGCAAGATGTTAAAGAACTGCTTGAAAACAGCGGCGTAACATTTGGCTTTCAGGAAGAAAATGTTAGTAAATGTTTAGAAGAAGGTACTTTTAATATTCCTATACTTGCAGCAGAAGGACGTCAGCCTGTAAACGGACAGAATGCTAAAATAGAATATTTAGTAAATGTGAATAAAAAAGTTATACCTAAGTTTATAGGTGAAGATCAAAGTATTGACTATAAAGATTTAACTATAGTTGAGAATGTAGAACAAGGTCAGAAATTAGCTAGAAAAACTCCTGCTACAGATGGAGAAGTTGGAAGAACTGTATTAGGTGTAAAAATAGAAACTAAAAGCGGAAAAGACATCGAAATAAAAGAGATAGTTGGTGATAATGTTGAGATGTCAGAGGATGGAGAATATATAATAGCTTCTATAAGCGGACAGGTTGTACTTAAGGGAAAACTTTTAAGTGTAGAACCAATATTTGAGGTATCAGGAGATGTTGGACCTGAAACAGGAAATATTAACTTTATAGGAAGTGTTGTTGTTAAGGGAAGTGTAAGCGATAATTATTCTATTAAAGCAGAAGGTAATATTGATGTACATGGAACAGTTGGAAAATGCGATCTTGAAGCTAAGGGAGATATTATGGTTAAACTTGGTATTCAAGGAAATGAAAACAGCCATGTAAAAGCAGGCGGAGATGTTATCGCTAAATTTATACAGTTCTCAAATATTGAGGCTGGAAACAATGTTGTAGTCACTGAGGCAATACTTAACTCTAATATTGATGCTGACAATAGAATAATACTTATAGGTAAGAGAGCATCAGCAAGCGGTGGAAGACTCAGAGCTTTAAGAGAAGTTAATGGTAAAGTATTAGGTTCTCAAGCAGGAGCTAAAACATTCATAGAAACAGGAATAAGTCCTGCAAAAAGACGTGCAATAGATGATTTGGATAGGGAAAAAGAAGAATTAGATCTTTCTATAGAAGAAACTGAAAGAAATATAAAATCTCTTGAACAGGCTGGAAAACTTAAAAAACTTGATGATGAGAAAAAAGAGCAGCTACAAAGTTATAAAGAACAGTTGGAGCAAGCTAATACTAGAAGAGAAGAAATAGTATTAAATAGAGAAGCATTAATTCAGGAAATGGAAATAGAAAAAGTTGAATCTACAGTAAGTGCTGGTAAAGAAATGCTTCCTGGTGTAGAGCTTACTATAGGCAGTGCCGAGTTTTCTATAAGACAAAGTTATAAAGCTATTACATTCTTTGAGCAAGATGGTATGATACAAACTGAGAAGTATAGAGGCGAACCTAAGAATGAAAGAAAGAATGATAATGATGAATGATAATTAGGATATGATATGGCTTTAAAAATAAATGATTTTTATAGAACTGCTATAGATTGTGCAATTGATGCTGATCCTAGAGGAAGGGAAACCGTAGAAAGAGAGCTTGATAGCATAAAAAAATCTTATGATAAATTAGATGATAATAAGAAAGAATATTTTGATAAAGATACTCTTTTCAATCCTTATTCAGACACTAGAATCTTAAATATCGCAGAAGATAAAGACATAAAAAGGATTATCTGCGGTATAGATATGCAAACATCTGAATTACTTTTGGCTGATAGATTAAATGAAAAAAATTATAATATAGATTTAGTTATAACACATCATCCAAATGGATATGGATTTGTTAATTTTTATGATGTTATAGCTATGCAGGCTGATAAAAATGCTTTACATGATG
>CASEHG010000393.1 GCA_949287565.1 uncultured Brachyspira sp. | reverse complement strand
TAAAATTAAATACGTTATTTGAGCCTCAAATAAATATAAAGATACAATATAAAAGAGTATCATTATTTAAAATGATTACAAATATAATGAATAATAAAATATTAAGGGGGAACAATGAAACATAAAAATGATATTCACATTCCAACAGTTGAAGAAATTGATGATTACATGAGTAAATATGACAGTGAATCAAGGTACAGAAGATATTCAGATTGGAAAAAATATTTGATAATAGCAATATCTGTTGTATTCTGCTTGTTTCAATTATATTCAATATTATCTGGAAAAATCACAGCACAGATTGTAAGAGCTACTCACCTATCATTTGTTATGCTTCTTGCTTATCTTCTCTTTCCAATGAAAAAAGATATGCCTAAAGATAAACTTCCTTGGTATGATGTTATACTTGCTGTAATAGGTGCCGCTTCTTGGGCTTATATATCTTTTAATTTTGAAGCATTAATAAGAAGAGCTGGAATATACACTACAACTGATATTATTATAGGTATAATAGGAATACTTCTTGTATTTGAAGCTTGCAGAAGAATAGTAGGACTTCCTATACTTATAATATCAATAGTTTTTATTATATATGCATTGTTTGGAGCTTATGCACCTGGTTTTTTGAATCATAGAGGATATTCACTTCAAAGATTGGTATCACATTTATTCTATAATACTGAAGGAATAATGGGTACTCCTATAGGTGCTTCAGCTACATTTATATTTTTATTTATATTTTTTGGTGCATTGCTTGATAAAACAGGAATAGGACAATTTTTTATAGATATATGTAATGCTATAGCGGGCGGATTTGATGGAGGTCCTGCAAAAGTAGCAGTATTAACTAGTGCTATGTTTGGTACAGTATCAGGAAGTTCTGTTTCAAATACTGTAGGTACTGGAAGTTTTACTATACCTATGATGAAATCTTTAGGATACAGACCGGAGTTTGCAGGTGCTGTTGAGGCTTCAGCTTCTACAGGAGGACAATTAATGCCGCCTATAATGGGGGCTGCTTCTTTCTTAATGGCTGAGAGTTTGGGTATACCTTATATGCAGGTTGCTAAGGCTGCTATCATACCGGCTATACTTTATTTTACAGGTATATTTATAATGGTGCATTTAGAGGCTAAAAAGACAGGACTTAAAGGTTTATCAAGAGATTCTCTTCCAAAAATAGGAGAACTTTTGATGAAGAAAGGTTATTTAGTTATACCTCTTGCCACTATAATATATTTCTTTGTACTTGGAAAAACTGCAATTTATGCAGGGTTAATGGGTATAATTGCTGCTGGTTTAGTTGCTATTATAAACTCTATAGTAGACATTATAATGAAAAGACAAGTAAGTTTCGGATTTAAAGATTTAATAGATGTTTTTGTTAATGCTGCTAGAAATATAATAAGTGTTGCAATTGCCTGTGCTATGGCTGGAATTATAATAGGAGTTATTACTTTAACAGGTTTAGGTTTAAAAATAGGAGCAGGTTTAATATCTATATCCGGAGGAATACCTTTGTTATTATTATTCTTAACAATGGTAAGTTCTATTATACTTGGTATGGGAGTTCCTACTACAGCAAATTACCTTATCACTTCAACAATAGCTGCAAGTGCAATAATAGGTTTAGGTTATGAACCTTTAGCTGCTCATATGTTTGTATTCTATTTCGGAATAATTGCTGATGTTACTCCTCCTGTTGCTTTGGCTGCTATGGCTGGTGCTGCTATTGCTAAATCAGATCCGCTTAAAACTGGTATTAAAGCTACTAAACTTTCTATAGGTGCTTTTATAATTCCTTATATGTTTATATTCAATCCTGATATATTAATGATAAATACCACTATTGATGATGTTATACCTATACTTATAACTTCTCTCATAGGTATGTTTGGAGTATCTGCAGGATTAGAAGGTTACGTGTTTAGAAAATGTAAAGCATATGAAAGAATATTATTTATAATAGCAGGATTATTATCTATATATCCTGAATTCTATAGTGACATTATAGGAATAGCTATTATAGCAATATTAGTTATTATACAAATAGCAACAAAAAATAAAATAAATACTGCTGCTGCTTAATAATAAACAATAATCATATAAAAAT
>CASEHG010000392.1 GCA_949287565.1 uncultured Brachyspira sp. | reverse complement strand
TTATTAATTAATATTATTTTTTTATATTAAATCTTGACATCATATTTTTGTATAGTATAATAACAAATACGGTATGTTAATATAAAGAGGTATAATATGACTGAATTGACAGATAAACAAAGAGATATTTTTAATTTTCTGCAAAAATTCACTAATGAAAACGGCTATCCTCCTACTGTTAAAGAAATCATGGTTCATTTCAATTTCGCTTCTCCTACTGCAGTAACAACTCATTTGACAGCTTTGGAAAAAAAAGGATATGTAAAAAAAACAGGTAAAAGAGCAAGAGGCAGTGTGCCTATAGACACTTCAGGAAAAGGTAATCATAATATGATAAAAATACCTCTTCTAGCTAATGAAGTTAAGGCAGGTCTTTTAATGGATGTTGCAGATGAAACTGTAGAAGAAACTTATTCGCTTCCTAAATCTATAGCACAAGATGAGAATAATTTCCTTATGAAAGTAATTGGTGATTCTATGATTAATGCTCATATAAAAGAAGGCGATATGGTTTTAGTTCATCCTTCAAATGAAGCTGATAATGGAGATATTGTAGTTGCTAAAATAGATGACAATGGAAATGAAGAAATAACTATTAAAAGATTTTTCAGAGAAAAAGACTGTATTAAATTAGTATCTGAAAATAATAATTATCCTCCTATAGAAAAAGAAAGCGTATCTATAGTAGGTAAAGTAATAGGCTTAATAAGATTAAAAATATGATTGATATAATAAAAAAGGGGGCTTTTGAAAGCTCCCTTTAATTTTGCATTTTATAAATATTATCTGTAATTTGTAAACTGTAAAGGTATAGGATAATCTTTTCCCTTAATCATAGTAATAACAGACTGCAAATCATCTTTTTTAGCTCCTGATACTCTGATTTGTTCATCTTGTATGCTAGCCTGAACTTTCAATTTCATGTCTTTAATATCTTTAACTATTTGTTTAGCTAAATCTTTATCTATACCATGAACTATTTCATTAATTTCTCTAATAGCATCTCCGGCAGCTTTTTCTTTTTTCTTTTCTCTTAAACACTTTTGATTTAAGCCTCTTTTAATGAATTTCTGAAATAAAATATCTCTCACCTGATTAAGAACAAAATCTGCAGGTGCCAATATAGTTATTGTTTTTTCACCTTTATTTAGTTCAATTTGTATATTCTGTCCTTTGAAATCGAATCTATTATCTATTTCTTTAACAGCAACATTAACACAGTCATCTATAACCTGCATATCAACCTCAGAAACTATATCAAAACTTGGATCTTTTGCCATAATTTAATCTCCTTTAAAATATAATATTTATAACTCTAATAAAGAATTATATTAATTTAAATAATAATATTTATATAAAAGCAATATTACTTTTCGGTATTTAATAATTTTTTATAAAGTTTAGTATATTCCAAAACGGTTTTATGAAGAGAATAATCTTTACTCATAGCATTAAATATGAGCTTATCCCAAACATCTTTTTTATTATAATATAAATCGAAAGCTAAGTCCATAGTATCAACGAAACTTTTTACAGAATATTCATTGAAAGTAAAACCTGTAGCCTTATTAGCACTTTTATTTCCACTGTAATTGACAACTGTATCTTTAAGTCCGCCTACTGCATGAACTATAGGAATACTTCCATATTTCATACTATATATTTGATTGAGTCCGCAAGGCTCGAAACGGCTAGGCATTAAATACATATCGCTTCCTGCTGTTAATCTATGTGCTAATGATTCATCAAATGTGAATAATATTTTTATATTTTTAGCTCTGCCGGCTCTTTTAGTAAATTCATTTTCAAAATCTTTGAAATAATTATTCTTACTGAAAAGAAAAATAAAGTTAGCATCATAAGTTGAAATTTCAAAAAAAGCAGAATATATCAAATCAAGTCCCTTCTGCGGATCAAATCTTGATATCATAGTTACAAGAGGATAATTTTTATTTGCAAAGCCTAATTCTTTATATAAATAATTTCTTATAAGTTTTTTCTTTTCTACAGAATTAATATCATAATTATTTTTTATAAGTTTATCAGTTGCAGGATTCCAAGATTCATAATGAATTCCGTTAAGTACTCCGTATAATTTTTGAGATATTCCTTCAAGAAGACTATTCATTCCGCATCCGAATTCTTCTCCCTGTATCTCCTTAGCATAAGAAGGACTAACTGTTGTAACTATATCTGAAAGTATAATACCAGCTTTAATAAAACTTACATTTCCATAAAACTCTAATCTGCTATGAACAAAAAATTTCCAAGATACATTAAGAAGCGTATATATATCAGAAGAAAAATTGCCCTGATAAGCTAAATTATGAATGGTAAACATTACTTTTAATTTCTTCAAAGCATCTTCATCATTATAAACTTCTTTTATATAAAGAGCTATCAAAGCAGTTTGCCAATCATGAATATGAACTATATCCAATTTAAAATTTTCTTCTTCATACAAATATATTATTAATTTAATAACAGCTTTTGAAAATAATATGAATCTGCTTGCATTATCAGGATAGTCAATACCATTTTCAGAATATAATCCATCTCTTTTAAAGAAATTATCCTGCTTTATAAAATAAATATTTACATTATCATTTTCAGGATGCTTTATTCTAGCTGCCTCTACTTTTATTTTTTCTTTTCCATGTTCTATTTCAAATTCAGATATAATATCTTTTTTGCTTATTAATTTATAATTTTGTTTGTATAAAGGTATGACTAAAGATGCATTAATTTTAGAAGAACCCAATTTAATGGAAGATAATTCCAAAGGCAAACTTCCGGCAATATCTCCCAAACCTCCTGTTTTAGAAAATGGATATGCTTCGCTGGATACCATAAATATATTCATAAATTACTTCCATAAATATTTTTAGTATATTATAGTTATATATCTTTTAGGCTGAAAAATCAAGTAATTTATTTTTATAATATAAAGACAAAGTAATATATGATTTTTTTACCATAAATTTATAATATTGTTATTATTTAATAAATACAAAATATATAGGAAAAAATATGAAGTATTTTAAAGAATTAATTAAAAATTATAAAGTTTCAAAGGAAAGTCAATTAAAAAAAGAATGCTTAAACACAGAAATAAAAGGAATAGCATACGATTCAAGATTAATAAAGAAAAATTATTTATTCGTTGCTATAAAAGGACTTAAAGATGACGGACATAAATATATAGAAAGTGCAATAAAGAATAAAGCAAGCATTATAATATATGATAATACTGCAGATAAAGAGTTTATAAAAAAATTACAATATAATAATAAAGATGTGCATTTTGTTGCTGTGAAAAATCCTAGAGAATGTCTTGCATACATTTCAGCAAAATTCTTTGATGAGCCTACCAAAAAAATAAATACAATAGGCATAACAGGAACTAATGGAAAAACTACTACAACATATTTATTGAAATCTGTACTTGAGGCTAATAAAAATAAAACAACTTTAATAGGCACTATCAAAAATATGATAGGAAAAACAGAAATAAAAACCAATCTTACCACTCCCGAATCTATTGATTTAGAAAGTATATTTGATAAGTCTATAAAAAAAGGTGTATCGCATATAGTTATGGAATCATCATCTCAGGCACTTGCTATGAATAGATGTGATTATTTGAATTATGATACTACAATCTTTACTAATATCACAGAGGATCATCTTGATTATCATGGAGATATGCAGAGTTATCTCAAAGCAAAATTAAAACTATTTTCATTATTAAAAGAAAACAGCAAAAAGAAAAAATTAGCAATAGTAAATATAGATACTGATAATTTTAAACAAATATCTAATCATATAAAAAAATTAGGAATAAAAATGGTTACTTATGGAATCAATGAAAAAGCTGATTATTACGGAAAAGTTATTTCATTGAATTCTAAAAACACAGAATATGAATTCTATGCTAAAGGTAGATTTATATCAAAAGTAAAATTATCAATGCTTGGAAGATTCAATATTCTAAACTCTCTTTCAATTTTAGCTTATGTTTGCGAGAATAAATTGGATATAGAAAAGTCAATAAAAGCTATGAGAAAAGTTCAGGTAGCTGGAAGATTTGAAATAGTAACCAAAGAAAAACATCCATTTATAGTAGCAGTTGATTATTCACATACGCCGGATAGTTTAGAAAATATTTTAGTAGAAGCTAAAAAGTTAAATCCAAACAGGGTTATATCAGTATTTGGATGCGGAGGAGATAGAGATAGAAAAAAACGCCCTATAATGGCAGAAATAGCTGAAAAATATTCTGATATAGCGATACTCACAACTGATAATCAAAGAACTGAAGATATTAATCAAATAATGAGTGATATTGAAAAAGGATTCAAAAATAATAATTATAAAAAAATTATTGATAGAAAAGAAGCTATTTTTGAAGCTGTAAAAGAAGCTAAAGAAAATGATATAATTATAATAGCCGGAAAAGGACATGAAACCTATCAAATATTCCCTGATAAAACAATACATTTCGATGACAGAGAAGAAGCAAGAGAAGCTTTAAAAAAGTATTATCCTAATATTTAAAAAAAATATGAGCAGACAATAATTTGATTATATTGCCTGCTCATTTATGTATATGAATTATAATTACATTCCAAACATACCAAGTATAGAAACAAGTATATAGTCAGTTATAAGTATTATCATAAAACTATAAACAACGCTTATAGTAGTGGCCTTACCTACTCCCTCAGCACCGCCTGAAGTTCTAAATCCATAAAAACAAGATATAATCATAACCTCAGCACCGAATATAGTAGACTTTATTAAACTACCTACAAAGTCGCCTATACTTATTACTGAAATAGCTCTGTCGAAATAATGCATAGGATCGCTATGTAAAACAAATACTGTAACAACAGCACCTCCCAAAACTCCTATAACATCTGCAGAAACTGTAAGCATAGGAAGCGATATAACAGCAGCCCAGAAACGAGGAACAGCAACATATTCTATAGGATTAGTATATAAAGTTTTTAAAGCATCCAACTGCTCACTTACCTGCATAGTACCAATCTCAGCTGTAACAGAACTTCCAACCCTTCCTGCAAATATCAATGCAAGAAGCATAGGAGATAACTCTTTAACCATAGCTTTACCAACCATAGAACCTACGAATTGAGATATACCTTTCAATACACTATCAAGAACTACAGCTATCTGCAATGACATAACCATTCCTGTACAAAGCACAGTAACTGCAGCAACAATAAACGAATCAACTCCCATTCTTATGATTTGTTCTTTTAAAAGTTTAAAAGAGAATGTCGGTCTGAATGTGTATTTAAACACTTCTAAAATAAGAGCTGCAAATTCTCCCAAAGTTGCTAAAAAAAGTGCTATCTTACTTTTTATACCCTTTCGTAATTCTATTTTCATATCAAATAATTCCATAATAAAATTACTCCTTATAATTAAGACTCGCTGCTATTATAAATATTTTCAAATCTAGTTTGATCTGCTATAAAGTGAAGCGGTATGCCATCATGTATAGCACCATTTCTATGTTTTGCAAGTATTACTTCAACTTGATTAGTTCTTTCATCTATTACTTCATCATCTTTGCCTTCTTTATTAGGCTTTTGTCTATGCAAGAACATAACTATATCAGCATCTTGTTCTATAGAACCTGACTCTCTCAAATCTGAAAGTCTTGGTTTATCCTGTCTTTGTTCAACGGCTCTTGATAACTGTGCCAAAGATATAACAGGTACATTAAGTTCTTTTGCTAATGCTTTAAGTCCTCTTGAAATATCTGCTATCTCCTGCTCTCTTGTACCATTTCTTCTAGCATTAGAACCGGAATGAATTAACTGCAAATAATCAACAACAATTAATTTCAAATCTATTTCCTTGCCTGTTGTTTTACTCATTTCAGCAAATTTATATTTCATTTGCCTAGCCTTTCCTCTTATTTCCATAATAGTTAATTGGCTTGAATCATCTATCAATAAATTTGCCTGAGATAAGCTATTAAAGGTTTGTCCGAGTTTAGTCCATTCCTGTTTCTCTAAATCTCCGGATCTTATCCTAGATAAACTTATTCTAGCCTTACTTGCAATCAATCTTTCTACAAGCTGCATTCTGCTCATTTCAAGAGAAAAGAAACCAATACCGAAGTTGGAAGTTTCTATATTTGTAATGACATGTTCTATTATATTTAAAGAAAAACTTGTTTTACCCACTGAAGGTCTTGCTGCCAATATTATTAAATCTGAAGGCTGAAAACCATGTGTAACTTTATCAAGTGCTATAAAACCGGAAGGTACTCCTGTAACAGTACCTTTATGTTTTTTTCTGCTCTCTATTGTAGTTAAAGCTTCATAAAGCAAATCCCTTATATGAATAAAATCATTATCAAGTCTTCTTTGAGTAACTTCAAATATTTTCTTCTCAGCAAAATCAGCAATATCTTTAGTTTCAGCATCTTTTGCCTCATAAGCTGATTTTTGTATATCCTGAGAAACAGTTATCAAATCTCTTAATAATGATTTTTCTGCAATAATTTCAGCATAATATTTGGCATTTTGATGAAAAGGAGTTCCATCTATAATACGAATCAAATATGCTTCATCATTTTGAATGATTTTTTCAAATAAACCATTTTCTTTAAGATATCTCAAAGTTGTTTCTGCATTGATAGCTATTCCTCTATTATGCATTTCTAAAATGCTTTCATAGAGCATACGATTTCTTTCACTGTAAAAATCAGTAGATTTTATTTTGGATATAGCGACAGATACAGCCTGAGAATTTTGAAGCATGGCACCCAATAGAGACTCTTCAGCCTCTATTGAGCAGGGTGTATTATTCATTAAATATTATGCCTATTAATTGGATATTAGCTTTTTACTTAAGCTTCAGTAGATGCTGTTTCAACTGCTGCATTATTTTCTTCTTTAACTTCTTCTGCAGCTGGATTTTCATCTACATTTACAACTTTAATTTTGATATTAGCATTAACGCTATGGTATAATTTGATTTCAACTTCAAATTCACCTAATTCTTTTATATGTTTTTCCATATGAACATCGCGTTTGTTTATATCAATTTCTTTTTCTTTCAAAGCATCAACTATAGTTTGTTGGCTTACTGAACCATATAATTTGCCGTTTTCAGCAACTTTCATAGGTATAACAACAGTAATGTCTACAATTTTACCTTTTAATATTTCTGCTTCCATTTTTCTTTTAGCTCTTTTCTTTTCTAAGCTTTTTTGCATTTGAGCTAAAGTTCTTAAATTAGCAGCATTTTTTACTACTGCTATATTTCTTGGAATAAGGTAATTTCTTGCATAGCCGTCTTTTACTTTACATATATCACCTTCATAACCTAATGATATAAAATCTTTTTTTAAGATAACTTCCATTTGCCTTCTCCTTGATTTACTCTATTAAATAATAATATAATAAATTTCACTTTATAATTTCCATATTATAACATATTTTACATACAATAGCAAGTATCAAAAATAATCAATATGAAAAATAAATAAAATACTACTATATAGTATATTGCTAAACTTTTAAAAAATGTTATAATAAATTAGAACAATCTAACAAAAAGGAGTTAAAAAAATGAAATATTCTATTGTTTATACAAGTAAAAGCGGAAATACTGAAAAATTGGCTTTAGCTATAAAAGAAGCTGCTAATGGAGAATGTCTTCAATGCGTAAAGGCTGATGCAGTAGACAATAATAAAGTTAATGATTCAGATATAGTATTCGTTGGTGCTGGAAGCTATAAAGGTACTTGCGATGAAGCTGCTGGAAAATTTATGCAGACATTAAAAAATAAAAAAGTATTCTTATTTATGACTGTTGGTTATGGTGATAATCAGGCTTATTATGATAAAATGCTTAATCCTGCTAAAACTTTCTTAGATGCTTCAAATAATTTAATCGGTACTTATGCTTGTCAGGGTCAATGGATAGACGGACAGAAGAAAAATTTAGAGAACATGCTTGAAAAAGCTGCAAGCGAAGATGAGAAAAAAGTTGTTCAAGCTAAATTAGCAAATTATGATAATGCTATGGGACACCCTAATGCTGATGACTTAAACAAATTAAAAGAAGTTGTTAAATCTATTAATTAAAAAAAATATTAATTAAAAATAAGCTCTGGGTAATAATTTCTATATTACCCAGAGCTTTTTTATATTAATCATATTCTATTCAAATCTACAGGCAATTCTAAAACTCTTACAGCATTTTCTAAAGCAGTTCTCATAATATACTCACTGCTTTCTCCCCTAACCTCTGCAAGTACTTCTACTGTATAAGGAATAAAAGATGGTTCATTTGCTCTGCCTCTAACCTTTTGAGGAGTAAGATAAGGAGCATCAGTTTCTATTGTGAACATATCTTTAGGTACATATTTTACAGCATCTCTTATAAAATCATTTTTCATATATGTGGAAGATCCTGAAAAAGATAATACATATCCTAAATCCAAAGCATTTTTTGCATCTTCTACATTTCCGCTGAAACAATGAAATATTCCTCTTTTTGGCAAATCTGCATCCCTAAGAACTTTAAAAGTATCTTTGAAAGCATCTCTGCTATGAATCAATATAGGTAAATCAACATTTTTTGCTGCCTCGCATAAAGCTCTAAAAAACGCTTTTTGTTCATTTTTATTATCTTCATTATGATAATAATCAAGTCCTATTTCTCCTACTGCATATATTGATTTGTTTCTTCTCTCTAATGTTTTTTTATTTAAATTTTTTATTTTTAATTCAAAAGCTTTTAAAGTGTCTTCATCATTCTCATTTGCATAATCAGGATAATAACCCATACTAAAGAATACACCTTCAGCATCTGATAATATAAACATACGTTCGTCTATATCATCTGGGTGAACCCCTATATCCACAAAATAAAATATTCCTGCCTTATTAGCACGCTCTAAAACTTCTTCTAATTCTTTACTTTTTTTAGATATATATGTAAGATGGCAATGACTGTCTATCATTATGTTAACTCCAATTATAATCTATTTTTTATTATTCTTCTAAATTATCGCCTGAAAGTATATGAAAATGAACATGGAATACTGTCTGACCTGCTCCGGCACCGCAATTATTCATTATTCTAAAGGATTCCAAACCTTGTTCTTTAGCAACTTCTTTTATAGTTTCAAGAACCTTATTCATTATAAACTCATCTGTTTCCAATATATTTTTAACATGAGGCTTTGGAACAACAAGTAAATGTACTTTTGCTTTAGGATTTAAATCTTTAAATACCACACAGTATTCATTTTCTTTTATAAACTGTGAAGGAATTTCTCCTTTTATAATTTTACAAAATATACAATCTTTATCAAAATATTTATCTTCATTATAATTACTCATAATAATTCTCCTAATAATCAAAATATAATTTTATAATTAAAAAACTGTTACAATATAAATATAAT
>CASEHG010000391.1 GCA_949287565.1 uncultured Brachyspira sp. | reverse complement strand
TTATCCGATTTACTTTATCATAGTTTAGTTTTGATGGTGGAGAAAGGAATAACTATTAATGATATAAAAAATGAATTAGCTAGCAGATCTATAATAGATAAAAAAGAAAAACAAAAAAGCATGAAATAATACAAAATTCTAATACATAATATTTTTAATCTTATAAAAATTCAATTATAAAAGAATCAGCATTATACAAATATATACATAAAAAATTTTATTACTTCATGAAAATTCCACAAAATATGTATTTTATTTTTCATTTAAAACAAATTCGAATATAAATTTAATAAAATTGACATACATTATAAAATTTGTAATCAAAAAAAATCAAAAACGTAAAATAAATATGTGATTTTTTTAAAAAAACTTAAAAAAATACAAAAAAATATATATAAATCTATAATTAGAAATTGTAATATTTTACTTAGTGATTTATAATATAAAAATATTTTAATTTATGGAAATATGCTATGAAAACACTATCTATTATTTCAATTATATCCATCATTTTAATAGCTTCATGTACAAAAGATTATGGAGTAAAAGTTACTAAACCAGGAGCTGATTTAATACTTTCAAAAATGCAAAGCGGTAATTGGGCTGGAGCTTCAGCTAATGGTGATAAACTTAGTATAAATACTGGAAATAATGCGGGAGATTATACTTTTGATTTACCTGTATTAGGTATAGGCGGTATATACAAAGATAGTAATGGCAAATATATAATGGCTGCTCCTACCGGAAGTGAACTTTATGTTGTAGAAATGGATGAAAATGCTAAAAAAGCAGTGGATGCTATACTTGATGTTCTTGATGATCAAGGCGGTGAAGCTGTTGTAGGTAATTTAATAAGTTCTATTATGGATAAAGGGGCTGAAAATATAGATTTAAGTAATTCTGATGAAATATTAAAAGGTACTAACTTATCTGCTGAAAAAAAAGCTGAAATTGAAAATATATTAAAAAATTCTCAAGGCGGATTTAAAAACGGTGAGGCTATAAAATAAAAAAAATATATTGGTTCTTATTATGAAAAAAATTTTTATATTATTATCTGTTTTATTTTGTTTGAGTGCCTACGCTTCTGCTAAAGGACTTCCTCTTTCTACAGAAGTAACAGGCGAAGATTACAGCTGGATAAAAGGAAGACAAATGATAAGCGTCAATTTAAATCCTGGCGGTGCTGTTTTTTATCCTTTATTATTTAACACTGCTGTGAATAATGCTGTAAATCTAACTGGATTAATTGGTATGGATTTAGGCGATATCAATAAATATTTTGATTATGCTGATGCCAAAGGCTCTGCTTGGTATATACCTGCTATTTCATATTCATTATTTGTTCATAATCAAATAGCTTTGGAAACAGGAATAGGTGTTTATTCAAGTACTTATGATTTGACTATAACAAAAGAAAATGCCGGAAAATTATTGGAAGCATTAGGACAAGGAAATTATGCTGGGGTTGTTGGTAAAGATACAACTTTCAATGCATCATTTATATTTATGCCTGTAACATTCGGAGTAAAATTTTATGGGCCTAAAAGACAATTCTATAATGCATTTCGCTTTGGAATAGATGCATTCTTCTATACTGTAACCACAGATAATGGACTTACTGGTATAAAGACAGAGCATACTGTTCATGATGCTGCTTTATATGTTTCTTATGAGTTGGGTTGGAATATAGAATTATTCCCTACTAGAGAATGGAGAGTAAAGCCAACTATAGATATAGCAATACTTGAAATAGGATATTATGTAAGACCTTGGACTGGAAATGTATATAATACTGTAACAGGAGGAGTTACTTCTTTGACTGCAGGTTTCTCTGCATTCAATATACCTGCTTGGAACAGTTTCCCAGATTGGGCAAAATATCTTGCAAATATAAGATTTGCATTATTTCCTAGAATTGGATTTAGTTTAAGATTTTAATGGGTTTGAATTATGAATATAAAGAAAATTATCATTTTTATATCTGTACTAATTTTTACATCAGCAAATATAGTTAATGCTCAGGATTATTTGAAGCATTCTTTAGGTATAGATTTTGGTACTACATTATTTGCTATGGGCACTATGCCTCTTATAACTGAACTAATATATAAAACTAAAGAAGGTGCCAGCGGTAAATTTTATGATGGTAAATTCGGAATAAGATTAACATATAACTATACTTATCTCCCTAAACAATCAATAGATGCCACATTAGGTTTTTATGCTTTTGATACTCATTACGGAGATTATTCTGATCCTATAAGAGATGGTGCCGGAAATATTATAAACTCAGGAGCTATATCTAAGTTTTATAATGGAAGTACAATAGCTATACCTGCTTCTATAGGTGTAAGATTTTACTTCAACAAAAGCGATACCCCTAGCGGTTTTTTCCTTCTTCCTAAAGTTGGTATGACTACATTTATAGTTAATGGTAAAGAGTTAAGAAATGATGGAAGTACAAGATATAAAACTACTACTGTTTATGACTTTTATATATCAGGAGAAATGGGATTTAGAATAGATTTATTTTCTCAAATGGGTAATGATTGGGAAGTTCGTCCTTTTATAGATATATCTTTACTTGATATAGGATATTCTTTCACACCAGGTATAAGATTAATACCTCTTCCTAGATTAGCTGTAGGTATATCTTTTTAATAATTGATAATGTTTTGTAAGGTTTTTAGTATGAAAAAAATTTTATTAATATCAATAATGACTTGCTTTATGAGTTCATCTTTGTTTCCAATAATAGATGCATTCTATATAGCACCTAAAATCGTATATAATTTTAATGATTCTGGTTTTAAAAACAACAAAAATCAGAACATAATGAATAATTATCTAGGAGCAGGATTTTCTACAGGATTTGACTTCTATAGATACCAGAGAAACATACCTTTGAGATTAGAATTGGAATACACTTTCAAAGATGGTATGACTGGAAACTATCATACAGGAAATATAGTAAAACAATCTCAGCATTCTATACTAGCAGCTGCTTATTACAGCATGCATATATATCATATAAAAAAGAGCGAATTAAGAACTGTTACAGCTGAAGAAATATATAGCAGAACCCCAATAATGTCTTTATACTTAGGACTTTTAATGGGTACAAAAATAAATGCGAACACTTATGACAGATGGTTTGAAGAAAATGGAAGAGTTAAAGCTACTGTAACAGTACCTAGCCCTACATTTGCAATAGGAGGTGCAGTTGGAGTTGACATATATGTTACTAGTTTCCTTAACTTGGATATAGGATATAGAATATTATATGGTTTGGATAATGTTTTATCACATGAATTTGCTATAGCAGCAAGATTCCCAATACCGGATCTTAGGAAATAATACTTATGAAAAAAATAGCTTTATTATTATTAATCTTAATTGCACTTGCTTCATGCCAAACATCAACTATGATTATAATGCCTGTACAGAATGTTCAAATGCCTGCTTATCCTCCTCAAAGTTATTTAGGAGAAAAAAGCTCAATTAATTCTAACAGCTATTATAATTTAAATAATAGTTTAGGTATGAATAGCAGTTTATTTAATAACAGTATTTTTAATACTAATAATTTACTTAGAAAAAATTTTGTTTATTTAAAATAAAAGGGTTGTTATATGAAACGATTAGTGATTATATTATTATTTTTTATTGTTGCCTTTTCAAATAAAAGTCTTTCTGCAGCAATTTTCTCAGGTGTTTATATAGCCCCTAAAATTAATTTTAAACATGAGGCTCTAAATAAAACAAATAGATTAGAGTTAGGAAAACTTCCTTTCCTTGAAAAAAATAATTATGTAGGCGGCGGTTTTGCTGTTGGATATGATTTATTTAGAAAAACTAGATTAGTTCCTTTAAGACTCGATATTGAATATATGTTTCAAGGAGTAATTGGTAAAAAAGAAACTTGGATGCAAAGTATAATGGCAAGCGTATATTATGATATAAACATCTTTTTTGTACGAAATAATGAATTAGATAATCTTAGCACTAGGGCTCTTTACAGCAGAACTCCTAATATGAGTATATATTTCGGACTATCTTTCGGAAACAGATTATATCAAATGTACCATAACTATAGTGATAGTATAGGAAAGGCCCTTATTACTAGAAGTTCTTTTGCATTTGGAATTAATGCTGGTTTGGTGTATAATATACTTGATTGGTTTGCCTTGGATTTAGGATATAGATATTTATTAGGCTTTGGTTTTCATGATGCTCATGAGGTGCTTCTCGGAGCTAGATTTACAATAAGGTAATTAAGATAAATAATTTTAAGAAGGTTAATTATGATAAAGAAAATTTTACCTTTAATATTTTTATTAATTTTTGCAGTTTCATGTTCTACTAATGACAAACATGTTGTAGTATTGGCTTTCAGTAAACAATTGCATGCAGTACTTTATAATGATAATAGTCAGGCAACAAAAACAGCTTCAAAAACATATACACAAGAGAATGATATCACAACTGTAGCAGATTCTATAAAAGAAAAGGAAGAATACTCAAGTAATCAAGAGCCAATAACTCAAGAAGAACAACAAATAATAATAGAAGAGAAAACAGAAGAAAAAGAGCTCACAAATAATGATGTTATTGAAAATGGAAAAACTCAAATTATAAAACAAACTGAGGTAATAAAACAAGATGATAATGAAATTCTTGTTACTGCAAATATAATATCTTTTGATTTTGATTCTTATGAATTAAAAAATGAATATGATGAAGGTATAGATGAAATTTGTAAATATCTAAATAAAAATCAGGATATTAATCTCATAATAGAAGGACATAGCGACAGCAGCGGAGATTCTAATTATAATATATATTTATCTGAAAATAGAGCAAAAGCTATATTTGATAAATTAGTAGATAAAGGTATAGATAAAGAAAGACTTAGATATATAGGATATGGCTCTACTCATTCATCTGAATATAATGATAAAGACAGAAAATGCCAATTCGTAATAATAAATAATTCAAATGAAGAGAAAAAATATAAAAAAGAAAATGAAACTGATATTATAAAATTAAAAAGATAATATAGTAAATTATTTTCATATTTTCTAATTTGTTCAAAATATTTTTAACATAAACTTTATATTTAAAGTATTAAAATTTTCAACGCCTCAAAAGTTTTTAATTTAGAATATTTAAATGATTCTTGATATCACTTATTAATCTAATATATACTGAAAATTTTTAAGTTTGTAAATTTTTTTGTTGTTCTTTTTCCCGCCGCAAAAAGAACCAAAAAGTGCAAGTGTAAAAATTAGTACTAAATCATACTAAAAATGTCTTACATGTAATATAATTTATTAAATTAAATCCCAATATAGCCTTTTTGCTTCTTTGTGGCAACAAAAGAAGTGGGGTGCGGGGCGAAGCCCTGCAGATATTTAAAATTTAAAAAAATTATTTCTGACAAAATGTAGTTGTTTAGGTATATACAATTTATAAAGTATATTACAATCTGCTATAAATTACTTTTAACTTTTATACCAAGAAGGAGGATTACTTTCTATAGGCGAATTTGAAAAAGCATATTTCATATTAACATTTTCTCCTAATTTCCAAGATTCTAAATCCTGATTGAAATTAATACAGTTATCAAATAAAAATGATATATATTTAATATTAGACATATTCCATTTATCTAAAGGCTGATTGAAATTTGAAGCCCATTGAAACATTGAGGTTATAGATTCAGCATTACTCATATTCCAATCATTTAAAGGCTGATTAAAACTTTTTGCATACCTAAACATAGCATCTGCATATTTTAATTTGCTTATATTCCATTTAGAAATATCCTGATTAAAAGAATATGCACTTTCAAACATAAAGCTCATAATTTCTACATTACTAACATTCCAATTACTTAAATCATTATTAAAAATAATACAATGTGAAAACATAAAATTCATATACTTCACATTAGAAACATTCCAATTATTAAGAGGCTGATTAAATCTAGTACAGCCTTCAAACATATAAGCCATATCTTCTACTTTAGATACATTCCAATTTTCTATATTATGATTAAAATATACAGCTCCTTTAAACATATTATGCATATCTTCTACATTTGAAGTATCCCAAGTTTCAATGCCGTCAAATTTTTTAACTTTTGAATTTTGAAATAATCCTGACATATCAATTATTAAGCTAGTATCTATTTTATCATATTTTACTTTTTCTTTTATTAGTTTTAATAATTCTATTTTATTTTTAGGTTTATATTTTTCATTATCTTTTAATTCTATTTTTTTAGCTTTTTTATATTCTGATATAATACTCTCTTTATTTTCAATGAGTTCCTTTAATTCATCATAATAAGTATTCTCAAGTTTTTTAATAAAATCTTTTATACCGGCATTATTATATTTTAAAACTTCTTTATACACTTCTTTTATATTGCAATTTTCAAGCATCTTTAAAAGCTGTTTCTTATGATTTCCTCTGGCAAGAAAATAAATATTAAGTATAGATTTAACATTTTTTAAAGAAACCGTATTATCAAAAATATCATCAATAAAACAAGCCTCATTAATAATCCAATTTTCTATAGAATAATTAAAACTTTCTGCACCGCTAAACATATAAGATAAACTAATTGCCCTAAAAACATTCCAGCTTCCAATATCTTGATTAAAACTTTTGGCATTAAAAAACATACGGTTCATATATAAAACATTAGAAGTATCCCAGTTATTAAGAGGCTGATTAAAGTTATAAGCATTCTCAAACATACCAAGCATATTTTCTGTTTTACTTACATTCCAATTATTAATATCTTGATTAAAATTTTCTGCATCAAAAAACATACATTTCATATTTACCACATTTGAAGTATCCCATTTATATAATGGCTGATTGAAACTTTTACATTTACAAAACATATTACTCATATCTTTTACATTACTTGTATTCCAATTATTTATATCAGTATTAAATCTATATGCCTCTTCAAACATAGAACGCATATTTTCAACTTTAGAAGTGTCCCAATTATTTAAAGGCTGATTAAAATTTTCAGCACCTTTAAACATGCTGTTCATATCCGTAACATTAGAAACATTCCAATCATTCAAACTCTGATTGAAATTCTTACATCTCTCAAACATACCATACATTTTAGTAACATTAACTACATTCCAATTACTAATAGACTGATTAAAATTTTCTGCTTCAAAAAACATGCAGCTCATATTCTCAACATTAGAGGTGTTCCAACTATTTAAATCTTGATTAAATTTTTTACATCCGCTAAACATTCCATACATATTTTTAACATTACTTACATTCCAATTATTCAAAGGCTTATTGAAAGATGATGCCCCATAAAACATAAAGCTCATATTTTCAACATTAGATACATTCCAGCTATTTAAATTTTTATTAAACTTCTTGCCGTCAAAAAATATACTGTTCATATCTTTAACTTTATAAACATTCCAATCA
>CASEHG010000390.1 GCA_949287565.1 uncultured Brachyspira sp. | reverse complement strand
TTTTTAGATTATATATAAGTTTTTTGTAATATTTTTTTATGAAAAATTATATTAATTTTTAATGAATATTTCCAATTAATATAAAAAGTTAACACGTTAAATATTTCGCCTGGGGAGTAAAACCGCAAGGTTGAAACTCAAAGGAATTGACGGGAGCTTATACGTACGGTGGAGCATGTGGTTTAATCCGATAGTCCGCGTGGAATCTTACCAATTTTTGACAGTTTATAATTTTTTTTATTATAAAACAGGTGTTGCATGGTCGTCGTCAGCTTTTATTTTGAAGTTAAGATATAAGTTTAACCCTTGCTTTAAGTTGCTATTATTTAAAAGTATTAAAGGTTAATTTTTGTTAATTTTTAATTATTAAATAAGTACTCTTAAAATAATTTTGAATGAATTAATTCAAAAAAGATGCAAAGGATGAAGATAGATCGTTATGACCCTTATAAATTGGGCTACACATGTGCTACAATATTTTCTACAAAAAGACGCAATTATGAAAATAGGAGCAAATCTTCAAAAGAAAATGTAATACAGATTATAGATTGAAACTCATCTATATGAAGCTGGAATCGTAAGTAATCGTAAATCAGTATGTTACGGTGAATTGTTAAATAAAATTAAATTTTTAATTTTATTTGTTTATAAGCTCTGTACACACCGCCCGTCACATTAAAGAAGTAAGTTTTAGTTAAAATACTGTTTATTTATATATATATTTTTGTAAAATATATTTTTATAAAATTTTATTTTAGGTAGATTTTATTAGATTAAAATTTATAATTTTAATGAAGTCGTAACAAGGTAACCGTATGGGAACATGCGGTTGGAATTATATTATTTATAATTTTTTAATTAAATAAAAAGTTTATATGATTATTATAAAGAGTTCAAAGGTATGGTTACTAATCAAGTCTCATGAATTTGTTATTTAGGTTCGATTCCTAACTTTGAAATTTTTTTTTATAAATATATAAAAGAGCATTAGATGAATACCTAGATATTTATTAATTAGGAGGACGTTATTTATCGAAAATTTATAATGAATTAAAAATTGTGATTTATAAATTTCCTTAGAAGAAAACTTTTTCTGAATGAATTTAAAAATTTAGTGAACTGAAACATCTAAGTAACTAAAGATAAAATATCAAACGAAATTCCGTTAGTAGTGGCGAGCGAATGCGGATTAAGGTTATCAAAAAAATATTAAATAGTATATAAATACAAAGAAGGTTAAAAATTCCTGTATATACAATTTATTATTTATAATAATTGAGTAAAACGAAATAGGTGTAATTTTGTTTGAATATAAGGGAACCACCCTTTAAGCCTAAATATAATAAATAATCGATAGTGAACTAGTACTGTGAAGGAAAGGTGAAATAGAATTTACGAAATTGAAATAGAACTTGAAATCTAATGCTTTTATCAATTGGAGCTTTTTTAAAAGTGACAATGTACCTTTTGTATAATGGACCAGTAAGTTTATTTATATAGCAAGTTTAAATTGTTAAATGTAGACTTAGTGAAAGCGAATTTGAATAGAATATTATTGAGTTATATAAATAAGACCAGAAACCGGGTGATCTAATTATGAACAAGTTGAAAAAATATTAATTTATTTTTGAGGACTGAACTCGTGCCTGTTGCATAAGGCTGGGATGATTTGTGATTAGGGGTGAAAGGCTAATCAAACTCGGAGATAGCTGGTTTTCTGTGAAATCTATTTACGTAAAGTGTTAAAATTTATTTTTTAGGGGTAGAGATATCGATAAAAGAGGGTTGCCCATAAAGCTTTACCAATTTTAAGGAAACTTCGAATACTAAAAAATATTTTAATAATCGGACTTATGATGCTAAGGTTGTAAGTCGAGAGGGAAACAGCCCAGATTGCTTATTAAGGTCTCTAAATTATTTGTTTTCTCATAAAAAAAGAGTTTTTAAATTATAATAACTAAGAGTTAGGTTCGGAAGCAGCCATTCTTTAAAGAAAGCGTAAAAGCTCATTGGTTTAATTTAAGAATTCTGACGATGTAGGGAGATTTGAAGAAATATACCGAAATAGCAAATTTAAATATTTGGTTTAAATGGTAACAGAACGTTCTGTATGCTTTAAGATAAATTGAAAAATTTATTAATGTATCAGAAGTGATAATACTGGTATAAGTAATATAAATAATATTAAATAGGTAATTAAATATTATCGTCGAAAGTTTAAGGTTTTTAATATATAATTGTTAAACAAAATTAAGTAATACGGCCTCTAAGAAGAAAGTGAAAACTTTATTTGATGAGTATTATTCTTAAAAGACTTTTATTTTTTATATAAATACTATAAATAATAAAATTAAAAATATTTTAAGAACAAAACCGTACTAAAAACCAACACAGGTAAACGGGTAGAGTATACTAAGACGATAAAGAGAATCATAGTGAAGGAACTCGGCAAATTGACCTTGTAACTTCGGGAGAAAAGGTTTTTGTTAATGTATTTTTAAATTAATAAAATTAAAATAAAAGGGGGTAGCGACTGTTTAATAAAAACACAGGACTTTGCTAAATCGTAAGATGATGTATAAGGTCTGACACCTGCCAGGAACTGTATTGCAAAATTTAAAAAGAATTTTTTTTAATATAAGTAACAGTAATCGGCGGCCATAACTCTGATGGTCCTAAGGTAGCGAAATTCCTTGTCAACTAATTATTGACGTGCATGAATGGTGTAACGACTTCCCCGCTGTCTCCACTATGAACTTTATGAAATTGAAATATTCGTGAAGATGCGAATTATATATGGTTAGACGGAGAGACCCCGTGCACCTTTACTACAATCTTTTATTGATTATTATTATAAAATTGTGTAGTATAAGTGGGAGTTTAAATTTAGTTTTAAACAATAGTGAAATACCACTCGTTTTATTATTAATAGCTAACTTTAATTATGAAAAATTAAAAGACATATAAAAGAATGGTAGTTTAACTGGGGTGGTTTTCTCCTAAAAGGTAACGGAGAAATATAAAGGTAAATTAATAATTATTGTTGTAATAATTATTTATGTATAATGGCTAAAATTTGCTTGACTGTAAGATTGACAAATCAAACAGAAACGAAAGTTGATCATAATGACCCGGTAATTCTTTGTGGAAAGGTTATCGATCAATGGATAAAAGGTACGCCGGGGGTAACAGGCTGATAATTCTCTAGAGTTCATATCGACGGAATTGTTTGGCACCTCGATGTCGGCTCATCACATCCTAGAGCTGAAGAAGGTTCTAAGGGTTTGGCTGTTCGCCAATTAAAGTGGTACGTGAGCTGGGTTTAAAACGTCGTGAGACAGTTTTGTCCCTATCTGCCATATAATAAAGAAAAGATGAAAATAATAATTCTAGTACGAGAGGACCGAATTAGATTGATCAATGGTATATAAGTTATTTATTTTAAATAAGTATGGCTTAGTAGCTAAATCAATAAAAGATAAATACTGAATACATATAAGTATGAAGCTTTTTTTCGTATTTTCTAAAAAAAAAGTAAGAGATAATTACTTTAATAGGCTTTGTGTGTATATTTATTGCTAAAAAGTACTAATTTTTTGTAAAATTTATAAAAAAAAGATTTCGTAGCTCAGTTGGTCTAAAGCGTTGGACTGTAAATCCAAAATGGTTTTTCCATGTCAACAGTTCGAATCTGTTCGAAATCATTAAATAGAGTGTATAGCTTAATTGGATAAAGCAATCGACTTTTAATCGATGGATTCGGGGTTCAATTCCTCGTACACTTAATTAATATAATAATTTATTATATATAGGTAGCATTTTTACATAGTTTATTAATTAAGAATTTAATTTTTTAGCAGTTTTACCATTAGAATGTGTATTTTGACCATGTATTGGTAATTTATTTTTGTGTCTATATCCTTTATAAGTATTTAATAAATGTTTAGATTTAATATTATTAGTAGTTTTAAATTTTAAATCATTATTTATTAAATAATTTTTTGTAACAAATTCATCAATAGATTTTAAAATTTCTTTTGAAATATTATTAGTATTTATTTCTGGATGAATTCCAAGATTTTTTAAAATATATTTATTTTGTTGTTTGTTTAATCCATACACTTTTTTTAAAACTAAAATTAATTTTTTATTTTTGTAATTTAGAATATTATTATTAATATACATTCTGACTATTTATATATAGTAATATAAAGAAAGATTTATAAAACTAATATGTTATTTTCTAAAAAATATAATTATTTAAAAAAAGGTTTAAATAAAAAAAGTGGAAAAAATTTTAGAGGAAAAATAACAGTATATCATAAAGGTGGTGGAAATAAAAATCTTTATAGATTTATAGATTTCAAACATAAAAATAAACAAGGTAAAGTAATCAAAATTCAATATGATCCAAATAGATCTTGTTTTATTGCTTTAATGTTTAATTTTATTGAAAATAAATATTACTATATTTTAGCTCCTCAAAATTTAAAAGTTGGGGATACTGTTTATAATTACTCTATTAATGATATTTTAAAAAATAAAGATATAAAAGTGGGTTATAGTATGCCTTTATATAATATTCCTTTAAATGTACCTATACATAATATTGAATTAAAACAAAATAAAGGTGGTTCTTTAGTTAGATCTGCTGGAAATTCTGCTTTTATTTTAAAAAAAGACTCTGAAATTAATGGTTTTGCTTATGTAAAATTATCAAATTTACGTATAAAAAAAATACCATTGGTTTGTATTGCAACTATAGGTAAATTATCTAATCCATATCATTCTTTAGTGAATTTAAGAAAAGCTGGAATGTCTCGTAATTTAAATAAACGTCCAGTAGTTAGAGGTGTTGCTATGAATCCAATTGATCATCCACATGGTGGAGGTGAAGGTAAAGCTTCTGGAGGTCGTGTATCTGTTACTCCTTGGGGTTTAATTACAAAAGGTCGTAAAACTGTAAAAAATAAAAAACATGAATATTAATTTAAAAAATTTAAATATAGATTTATATACACAAATATTACAAAATAAAAAAAAATTAGAAACAAAAGATAGAGATACTATAATTATTCCTGAATTTGTTGATAAAATAATTTATGTTCATTATGGTTTATCTAATTTAAAAAAAGTAAAAATTACAGAAGAAATGGTCGGTACTAGATTAGGTCAATATGTTTTTACACGTAAAACTTGTAAACATAAAGTCAAAAAAATTGCAAAAACAAAAAAAGTTAAAAAATAAACATGAGTCAAAAAGTTAGTCCTATTTTATTTAATAATGTAGTATATAATAATTCTAAATGGTTTAATAAAAATAGTAATAAAAATAAATATTTATTAAATGAAGATTTACAAATAAGAGAAATAATAAATATAGTATTTAAACATAATGTAAATTTTCAATTTTTATTTGTAG
>CASEHG010000389.1 GCA_949287565.1 uncultured Brachyspira sp. | reverse complement strand
GCTACTTTACTTTTATTTGTATTTTAGTATAATAATTTGCAAATATTACTTTAATATTGTTTATTATGTTTTAATATAAAAATTATGATTAGGAAAATGTGTAAATGACTTTTGTATATCCGAAACTTTTATTCTTGCTGTTAACTTTGCCTATTATAATATTTGCATATATACAAACAAGAAAGAATCATTCTTATTCTGTAAAGCACCCAAGAGTAAGTATGTCTAAAGTATTAAAATCAAGATATTATGTTAAAGATATACCATTTATGCTTATCATATTGGCACTTGCTTTTTCTATCATAGGTTTAGCCCGTCCTGCAAGGGTTTCACATTTATCAGATATCAATGGAGAAGGTATTTACATATCTCTTGTAGTAGACGTTTCACCTTCTATGATGGCTGAAGATATGATACCTACAAGACTTGAAGCCTCTAAAAAAACTATGATAGACTTTATAAAGAAAAGAAATTTCGATAAAATAAGTTTAGTATCATTCGCTTTGAGAGCTTCTGTACTTTCACCTGCTACATTTGACTATACTTCATTGGAAGAAGAGATAAAAAAAATAGAAATAGATGAAGAAGGCTCTACATCAATAGGACTTGGAATTGCCACTGCTGTTGATATGCTTAGGAGTGTAAAAGAAGATAATGAAAAAATTATTATACTCCTTACAGACGGAGAAAATAATTCCGGTGAAATAGATCCTAAACTAGCTTCTGAAATAGCATCAAATTTCAATATAAAAATATATACAATAGGTATAGGAGATGCAAACGGAAGTCATGCTTGGGTTACTTATGATGATCCTAGCTATGGTAAAAGAAGAATAAGAGCAGATTTTACACTCAATGAAGAATCTTTAATAGATATAGCAGCTACTACAGGCGGTAAATATTTCAATGCTAAAAATGCTTCTGCTTTAGATAATGTTTATAATACAATAGACAGATTAGAAAAAAAGCCTATATTAGATGATGATCTTATACAATACGATGAATTATACAAGCCATTTATTATAATAGCTTTTCTTTGCTTATGCCTGAGTATTATACTATCTACAACTAGATTTTTAATAATACCATAGTTTAATATGTATGATAATACTAAAATCATACTATATACAATAATAGTTTTATAGTTATTTATACTAAATCGTAATAATTATCAAATATTTCCTTGACTATTTATGTTAACTGATATACAATCACATGATTATATTTTAAAAGAGGTAAAACTATGGCAGAGATAAAGAATTATTATTTCTCTTCTGAGTCGGTAACAGAAGGCCATCCTGATAAGATCTGCGATGCTGTAAGCGATGCAGTCTTAGACGAATGTTTAAAACAAGATCCAAATTCTAGAGTTGCATGTGAAACTTTGGCAAAAACTGGAATGATCATGATTGCCGGAGAAATCACTACAAAAGCTAAATTGGATTATCAAAAAATCGCTAGAGATACCGTAAGGCGAATAGGATACACAAGCAGCGATATGGGTTTTGACGCTGATACTTGTGCAGTTATGGAGTCTATTGCAGAACAGTCTCCAGATATAGATATGGGAGTTAGTGCCGGAAAAGGATTATTCAATTCTGAATCATCAAATGTTTCTGAAGGTGCAGGCGACCAGGGTATAATGTTCGGTTATGCTATAAATGAAACTGAAACATATATGCCTTTAACTATACATTTAGCCCATAGATTGGCAGAACGTTTAACTAAGATTAGAAAAGACAAAGTAGTTGACTATTTAAGACCAGATGGAAAAAGTCAGGTTACTGTTGAATATAAAGACGGTAAAGCTGCAAGAATAGAAGCTGTTGTTATTTCTACTCAGCATGCTGCAGGCGTTGAGCATAAACAAATAGAAGCTGACATTAAAAAATATGTTATTAATGAAATATGTCCGGCTAATATGCTTGATGAAAATACAAAATATTATATTAACCCAACAGGTTCATTCGTAGTTGGCGGACCTATGGGTGACTGCGGATTAACAGGAAGAAAAATCATTGTAGACAGTTACGGCGGACATGGTGCACATGGCGGCGGAGCTTTCTCTGGTAAAGATCCTACAAAAGTAGACAGAAGTGCTTGTTATATGGCTAGATACGTTGCTAAAAACATTGTTGCTTCTGGTATAGCTGACAGAGCATTAGTACAGTTTGCTTATGCTATAGGTGTTCCTGAGCCTTTATCTGTATATGTTAATACTTTTGGTACAGCAAAAGTACATGATGAAGTATTAGCTAATATAGTTTCTAAAGAGCTTGATTTAACTCCTGCAGGTATAATCAAAAGATTAGATTTAAGAAGACCTATTTACGAAAAAACTACTGCTTATGGTCACTTTGGAAGAGAGCTTCCTGAATTTACTTGGGAAAAAACAGATATAAAAGATTTGTTTGCTAATGCTAAATAATTTATTTCAATAAAATATAAAAAGTTTTAAACATTCAAGGCTTGTTAATATTAAATATTAGCAAGCCTTATTTATTTTATTAAAATTATTGTAAATTACCAAATCCTAAATATTCCATAGCTT
>CASEHG010000388.1 GCA_949287565.1 uncultured Brachyspira sp. | reverse complement strand
ATAATTATAAGTCTATAAAACTTTATTCTAATTCCCGCCCTTTTTTCTATAAAGTACAATTTAGAAATTTATACTTAATCATTTTTTATATACCAGCACTGAAATTATAACGCCCGCCCAAGTTTTATTTATACTGCAGAACTTTTTCATGAATGGAGACTTATTATCAATGTACCTGCCACTATAAAAAGCACACCTATAATGATTTTTATATTCAAAGCCTATTTTAAAAATATTGCCGCTAATATTATGGTAAAAACTATAGAAAGTTTATCTATAACTATTACCTTGTTAACATTGCCAATCTGTAAAGCCTTGAAATAAAAAAGCCATTATAAACCTATTGCTATGCCGGATAATACTATAAAAATAATAGTCTTTGTATTAAGATTTTTTATAGTTTCTATTGTGTTTATAGAGTTAACAGAATTTGTATAAAATACTATAACCCAAGACATTATCAATATTATAATAGTCCTTATAGCAGCTGCTAAATTTGAATTAATGCCGGCTAAACCTATCTTTATAAGTATAGCAGTGAGAGATGCAAATATTGATGATAATAATGCAAAAATAATATCCATAGAAAAGCCTTTAATTTTTAATATAGTGTTTTTAGTATTATGTTTTTGATAATGAATTATTTTTTATTCATAATGTTTTTATGAAGATAAAGCACATTATCTAAAAGCATAGAAACTGTAACACTTCCAACACCATTAGGTACAGGAGTAATATAAGAAGCTAACTTTGAAGCCTCATCAAAATTAACATCACCTTTCAAAGATCCGTCTTCTAGTACATTTATACCTATATCTATAACAACAGCTCCTTCCTTTATATATTCGCCTGTAATGAATTCTGCCTTTCCTATAGATACGCATAATATATCAGCATTCTTACAAAGCTCTTTTAAATTCTTAGTCTTTGAATGTGCTATTGTTACAGTAGCTGACTTCTGTAAAAGTAAATGAGCTAAAGGCTTTCCAACTATCTCACTTCTTCCTATAACAACTGCATTAGCACCTTCAATCTTAATGCCGGATTTCTCTATTAAAGCCATAGCACTCTTAGCAGTACAAGGGGCTAAATTGCTATCACCTATAAATATTCTTCCCAAATTAACATGAGATATTGCATCTGCATCCTTTTCTATTGAAATAGTTTCATAAACTTTTTTCTTGCTTATATGTTTAGGAAGAGGCATTTGAATCATTATTCCGCTTGTTTCTGCCTCTTCATTTAAATATTCTATCAAAGTTAAAAAATCTTTTTCTGTTGTGCTTATAGGAAGACTATGCAAAGAACCTATCATTCCAACACTTTCAGCCTGCTTCTTTGCCCTTGTAAAATAAACCTCTGTAGATTTATCATCTTCAAAATATAGAAAATCTATTCTTGGTTTCTTTTCAAGAAGTTCTGTTTCCTTCTTTATTCTCTCTTTTATCTCTTTTGCTAATTCTCTGCCATCTAAAATATTAGACATATAATCTCCTTATAAAAATTTCAGTTTGAAATTTTCTTATTATTTTTTATTATAATATAATGCCGTAAAATAAAATACAAGTATAGATTTTTTAATATTTATATTGTATATTATTTAACTATGATAAAAAAAATATTCATTATCTTTTTTACTGCCATAACTATAAGCAGCATATCATTTGCTCAGAAAAAAATAATAATATTTGAAACAGACTATAGTAATAATTATAACTCTTATGCTGTTAAAGATATTATAATAAAAAATTTATTCGTTAATTCTGACTTTCGTATAATACCTTATATGCCTTATAAAAAAAATAGTTATAAAGAAATAAAATCTAAAATTAAAGAACTCACCTTAAATAATAATGCAGATTTATCAATAACCTATGATCTATTTAAATATAAAAACGGACTTGTACTTAATTATGTGATATTTGATAGAGAAAAACCTAATGAATGGAAAGAAAAAAATATTTATTCCAAAGAAGAAAATTTCTTTGAATCTATTAATAAAGTATTAGAAGAGATATGTTCCTACTCTAAAAAAAATGATAATCTTATAACAGAAGATGAATATATTTCTCTTATAGGATATTACAGCCAAATAGTAAATAATATTGAGGACAATAATAATAATGAAAATAAGAAAAAAATTTATGAAATGTTTTTTAATTTCTATAAAGATAATATTTATTTCAATATGGATTATTTGGAATATTTGACAGAAAATGGAAATAGAAATTCTCTTAATGATATGAATACTATAGTAGAAAATATGGAAAAATATTTAGATAAAAATAATCATTACTATTTATCTGCTTTAGGAGATTTATATTACAGTAAATATAAAATCAATGTTGAAAATGAAGATATAGATATTAGTATAGAAAATTATACAAAAGCAATAAATGCTAAAAATTATAATTACATATATTATAAAAAACTTGCCAATGCTTATATATTAAAAAATGATTATGATAATGCTTCAAAGTCTTATAATGCCGCTATAAAAATTTATGATAAAGATACTGCTTTAATAAAAGATGCTGTTTATATGCTTAGAAAAGATATGAATAAAAATGGCAATTTAGTAATAGAATATTTGAAAAAGATTATCGATATAAATAAAAATGATGATGAGGCTTTAGAAGAATTAGCAGGTATATACGAAAATCTTGGCGATAAATATAATGCACAAATATATTATGCTAAACTTCTTGAAGCTGTTAATTATAATCTTTATATAATCAATAATGAAAAACCTAATCCTGTACTTTACGATAAATACATAAAAAAACGAAATGAAATAACAAAAAAGCTAGAAAAATTAAAGATATAATTCCTCCATAATATTTCATAAACAATATATACAAAAAAACATATTTATTGTATAATCGAGAAAATACTATAGAGGAATAAAAAATGGAAATTATTAATAGTATAATAACAAATACCAATAATGTAATGTATGGTTATTTATTGTTGGCAGTGTTTTTTGTTATTTCTGTTTTCTTTACTATAAGATTAAAAGGAATACAAATTTCGCATTCTATACATGCTTTAAAACTTCTATTCTCTAAACATGAAAAAGGAGATGGAGTTTCAGGATTTGTAAGTTTTTGTATAAGCACAGCTTCAAGAGTTGGTACAGGAAATATTACCGGAGTTATGACTGCGGTTTCTGCGGGCGGACCTGGTGCTTTATTCTGGATGTGGATAATGGCTCTTTTAGGCGGAAGTTTAGCTTTTTCAGAAAGTACACTTGCTCAGCTTTATAAAGAAAAAGATTCTCAAGGAAAGTTTATAGGAGGAGCTTCTTTCTATATAAAAAGCAGATTAAAAAAACCAATACTAGCAATATTATTTGCTTTATGTATGATATTCACATATACAACTTTTAATGGAGTTCAGGCCAACACAATATCAAATGCCTTATCAAAATATAATGTATCTGTTTATATCACAGCTATTGTTTTAACAGTAATTACAGGAATAATATTATTCAGCAAAAAAAGAGAAACTATAACTCATGCATGTGTATTTATAGTACCTGTTATGGCAATACCTTATATATTAATAGGACTTATCATATTCTTTACCAATTTGCCTTCAGTACCTTTAGCATTCCAAAATATATTTGTGCAGGCTTTCAAACCTAGTGCTATTTTCGGCGGTGCTATAGGAATTACAGTTTCAAACGGATTAAAAAGAGGTTTATTCTCAAATGAGGCTGGTATGGGAGGTGCTCCTCATGCTGCTGCAGCTGCTCATACTTCTCATCCTTGTAAACAGGGTTTAATACAGATGTTCTCAGTATTTACTGATACTATATTAATATGTTCTATTTCAGGATTCATACTTCTATTATCTCCGGAAGCTATGAATGAAGTTAAAAATATGGAAGGTATTAATTTATTCCAATATGCTATGGAATCACATTTGGGAAGTTTTGGTTCTATATTTATTACAGTATGTATATTATTATTCTCTTACAGCTCTATATTAGGAAATTTCTTCTATATAAAAACTGGTGCTGCTGCTGTAAAAGATAATTTTGTAGCCTATATAATAGTAGGACTTATGACTATAGTAATGGTGTTTGCCGGATCATTGGCTGAGTTCAAAACTATATGGGGAGCAGGCGATATGTTTATGGGCTTTATGGCTTTATTAAACATCATAGTTATGGTAATACTTAATAAGCCTGTGTACTTACTTACTAAACATTATGTAAGTCAATTAAAAGAACATAAGGAGCCTACATTCCATAAAAACTTAATAGAAGAATTAAAAACAGATGATGCTATCACTCAATGGGATGATAAAAACAATTAAACAAAATTAATCTAATAAAAAATAATAAGGGCTTACACTTGATAAAAAGTGAAGCCCTTTATTTTTAATAATGATAAAAATCATTATTTATCTTTTATTTTATCTACTTTTATTTTACTCAAGTTTACAATAGGCAAATCTATAGGAGGAAGTTTAGCCATAACCGAAATTTGAGCTACTATTGGCCTTAAATATGAATACAATATAGAAGCTAAATTTGGAAATACTTTTTCATCTAATTTACCATTATAAATAAATATCCCAGAAATTTTTGATTGAATTATACCTATATCTGTAATTTTATCAACATCTATATTTTGATGCAGTCTCAATGCTACAGATAAATCAAACTGCAATTTATTTTCTTCTTTTTTTAATAGGTATGAAGCTCCTAAAGATAAATCCATATCTATACTGTCCATTGTTATTGGATCATTACTTTGATAAAAATTTAATTCCATAAGTTTTGAAGATTTTAATTCTATTTCTGATTTTTCATTATATGGAAATATTTTCATTGTTTACCTCTTTAATATTATAATCAATATTTATTTTATTTATTTTAGCTTTACAGCTGTATTCTATTTTTAATTTATGTGTAATATTAACACTATAATCAGGTTCAGGAGCAAAACGACAAGATACTTCTCTACCATTTTCAAAAAAACTAAATCCTTTGTCCAAAAAATCACAAACAATATCTGAAATAGTACTCACAAATGAAGAAGGACCGGTAAGAGCTCCTAAAAATGCAACTGTATTATTAACATATTTATAATATTGATAACCACTATACATATTACTAACTTTAAAATTTATCAGTAATTTATTTGTATATTCTATTATAGAATTTTTTTTTTACTATAGAAATTATTTAAAAATTGTGAAGTTAAATCAATATATGAGTTTTTTATAATATCATTTTCAAAACTACTAATATTTATAAACCAATCATAAAAATATTGGCATTGAATTGTTTTATATATATTAAATTTACTATGTACTTCATAAGAAATTTCATTAATTATTTTTCTTATTTT
>CASEHG010000387.1 GCA_949287565.1 uncultured Brachyspira sp. | reverse complement strand
CTCAAGCAGCGGAAAACCTTTGAAGTTTGGTATATATAAAACTAGTGCTGGTGAGATTGCTAATGGTAAACCTCCTTATTTATTATATTTAGCTTATCAAGATGATAGCACAATACAAGCAGGCGATACTATTACTTTCAATCTCACTCCGGATAAGAACTCTACACTCGATCCTGTTTATTCTCCAGTTGCTAATGTACAGCAGGCTATAGAAGTTATAGTATTAAATAGAATATATCCTATTGGAAGTTATTATATACAATTTGCGGAACTAGACGGTACTTTTGACATAAATAAAAGCCCTGAAAAATTATTTGGCGGTACTTGGACATTATTACACAATAATCAAGGAGTTTTCATAAGAACAGAGGGCGGTAATGCGAATGAAGGACGTCTAAATGGCATACAGCAAGATTCAGTTCAAAGATTTACTGCATACTTCAGAGCATATTCTTGGCTTCAAGAAGGTGCTCCAAATGGTATATTAAGAGGTGACTATCATCAACATTTTAGCAGAGCATCAACAGAACCGGCTAATATAAATACAACAGATTTGTTATATAATTTAGATAGTTCTTTTCAAATTAGGAGCGGAAGTGAAACTAGAGGAATAAATATTCTTATAAGAATATGGCTAAGAATAGCATAATAGGAGTAAAATATGTATATAGTAATTTATAAATATAATAAAATAAAAAATATAATTAGCAGTAATAATAATATAGAACAAGTAATAAAAGATTTAAAACTTAAAAACTTTATTTTAGATGATGATAAATATAAAGTTTTTGAAAATATACAGGATATGGGAGTAAAAGATATTAGAGCTATCAAAGATGATGGTTCTGTTATGAGTATAGAAGAGCAAATAAAAAATAAAATATTAGTTTTAGAAAAAGATGAGGAAATAAAAAATGGAGTTGTATATAAACTTGATAAAAGTATACGAGAAGATTTTATAAAATTGGTAGAATTAGGACTTGAAAAACTAGATGACAGACAAAAAATTGTAACTAATGAAGACGGAAGTAAATATATAACACAAAAAACTTATGAAGAGTTATTCAAAGAAAATCTAATCACAGCGGAAGAATACAATAATTATATAATTCAAATAAGACAAGGACAATATCAATCTAATTTAGACGGAGAAAGAGCTGAATTATTGGAAAGTGTATTGTCTAATTTAGCAAGTCAAAATCTTTTAACAGAAGAACAGAAGTTACAGCTTGAAAGTTTACAAACAAAAAGACAGGAAATAAAAACACAATATCCAAAACAAAATTAAGGAGTTGTTATGATTACTAAAAATCAATTAATAGAAATAGGAATTGCTGAAAAATGGCTTGAACCTTTGAATAATGCTTTTATTAAATATCATATTACAGATATTAATGAAAAAGCAATGTTTTTGGCACAGACTACTCATGAAAGCAATGATTATAAAAGACTTGAAGAAAGTTTTAATTACAGTCCTAAAAGATTATTTGAAGTTTTTAGAAAAAGAGTTGGAAGTTTAGAGAATGCTAAAAAATTATGTAATGAAGGAGCTAAGGCAATAGCAGATTTTGTTTATGGCGGAAGATTAGGAAATGCCAAAGATGAAGGATATAAATACAGAGGCAGAGGAATAATACAGCTTACCGGAAAAAATAATTATAAATATTACGGCAAGAAATTAAATATTGATTTAGTGAATAATCCTCACTTAGCAAAAGAACCTGCCACAGCAATAGAAATAGCTTTATTATTTTGGAAAGAAAAAGAATGCGGATTGTATGCCAAAATGGGAGATGTGAAAACTGTAACTAAATTAATCAATGGCGGTTACAACGGACTTGATGACAGACAAAAAAGATTTGATAGTATTCTT
>CASEHG010000386.1 GCA_949287565.1 uncultured Brachyspira sp. | reverse complement strand
ATTATATTTTATCTGATATTCTATTAATTCCTTATGTAATTGAATATATTCTTCTAAATATGAATCATTTTTATAATCTTCATAAGAAAGTACTTCAAATATTTTTATGAGATTTTTTTTATATAATGTTTCTTTATTTTCTAATTTGAATCCAAAATAATTATATTCTTTTTTTTCTTTCTGACTTTTTTTGAATGATTTATAAAGTTTTCTGTATGATTTTAAAAGATCATTATGTTCTTTTTCTGTGATTTTACTCTGCTTGAAATTATCAAAAATGAAAAAAGGTATGAAATATAATTTATAATCATAATATATCATTTTGTTATTATCTTTTGATTTGTAATTTTGAATATTGTTATAAAAGCATTTTATTTTAGCATTTATAATATTACAATAACTAATATTTTTGCTGTATAAAATATCCTTTAATTTATTCCTTTCAAGCTCAAAATATTCTACTATCATATCAAATAATTCTATTTCTTCTAATGAATAAAAATAACCTTCTTTGTCTTTTTCTTTTTCTTTACTTTTTAATTGATATGCGGGTAATATTAATTCTCTATATTGCCTTTGTTTGATTCTATCTTTTATTCTTTTTATATATTCTTCACTGTCTATTTTATTATTGTATAATATATTGTAGTATTCTATAAAAGCATCACGGCTTAAAAAATATATATTAGATTTATTGATAATGTTATCTATTTCATTTTTATCTATATCCTGTACTTCTATGGAATCATCATAATCGAATATGTTATCATTATTTATTAATATTTTTCTTAATTTATAAGCTTTAGATTTTTCAATATTTTTTTCTCTTCCTGATATGCTTTCAATCAAATAAATATTTTTTTTATTATTTATAATATCTTTCAAAGATGAAATATTCTTTTTGGAATCCTTATAATTGAATTCTATATTTTTTTTATTGATATCAAATGCCATATTCTTTAATATCCGTTATTATTTCTTCTATTCTTTTATAATATTTATTTTCTTTTTCAATATTTTCCTTTGCTTTATTAAGATAATACAATACCTCTTCTTTTAATTCATAATTTAAAAAAGAAATATCATATAATTCATATAAAGCAATGCCTTTAAGATATAAATACCAAAAATCATTTTTTTCTTTTATATGTTCAATATATTCTAAAGCCTCATTACATAGTTTTTCTGTAAGATGAAAATCATTTTCATATTTATAAATATCAGATAATCTCAAAGTATTAACTATTAAATTTATATTGATATTATTATTAATTTTATGTTTGCATACATTTTTATAATATTTTGTTTTAGCATAATTTTTATTATTTTTATCTACTTTAGAAAATATTTTTAAAGCTTCTTCATAATTTTTTTTATTGAATTTTAATTTACCACTATTATAGTAGCTTTCAGAAAAGTCGCTTATATCTTCATCTACTTCAATATCTGAAAATATCTTTTCATCTCTGCCTAAGCTATAATTGCACCAAGCTATATAATGATCGCATTTTATTCTATCTAAAGGCGTATTATCTTTTTGTCTTACGAATATATGTTTTGCTTTTTTGAAATATTTTAAGGAGTCTTCATAATGTTTTAATGTGTAATGAAGTTTGGCTTTGTTATAGTAACTTTCTGCAAATTTAGAATTAAGAGCTATAGATTTATTAAAATCTTCCAATGCCTCATCATACATTTTAAGATTATATTTTAGAAATCCTCTAAGATTATATGCTTCATAATCATTATTATTTATAAAGAAGTTATAATTTTCCATTATGTCTATATAATCGTATTTTACTTTTTCTCTGTTAAAATATTTCATATACTTTTTTATTTGAGAAGAAGTTTTTAATATAAATTTATTTTTGTCATAATAGGATAGGGGATTTTTTATGAAATTTTTTATATGCTTTTTTATGATGAAATTATTAGATACATTTTTCAAATAATATAAATCATTATTAATTAATTGTTCTAATTGTTTTATATACTCATTGTCTTTGCATATTTCTAATAATTTTTTACTTGCCTTGTATCTATAGCAATATGCCAATAGATAATGTTTGTTTGATTCTATAGCCTTAGAAGAATATTTAATCGACAGTTTTAATTTTTCTTCATCATTTTCTAACTGCATTAAATATGAAAAGAAAATATATAATTTATAATATTTTAAATCTTCATTTATTATATCTTTAATAAGTTTTTCAGATAAAAAGTATAATTTATTTTTGTATGCTTCATTTATATTGAATATTATATCTTTGATATTTTTTCTATACATTTTATAATACTTTATTATATGAAGATTATTAAAGTAAAAGTAACATAAATTTACAATTTTTTCAATAATAATATTTTATTAATTTAATATATAAGCTTTTAAAATTCTTCTATTTTTTTTGTAAGGAAATTTATAATATTATCTTTAGCTACTTTTATAGGTTCATTTTCTTTTTCAAAAAATATAAAATTACCATCACCTGTTCCAGCTACTCCGAAATCAGCATGTCTTGCTTCACCGGGACCATTAACAACACAGCCCATAATAGCTATGGTGATATTCTTTTTTATATTCTGAACATGTTTTTCTATAAAGCTTGCCACCTCTTCAACATTAACCTGACATCTTCCGCATGTAGGACATGATATTATTTCTATTGAAGGCTCGTTTCTTATACCTAAAAATTTAAGAAGCATTTTTCCTGCCATTACTTCTTCTACAGGATCTCCTGTTATAGAGTATCTTATAGTATCGCCAATACCCTGCATTATTAAATATGATAAAGCACTTGTACTTTTTATTAGTGAGCTTCTTAAAGTACCAGCCTCTGTTACTCCCAAATGTATAGGATAATCAAATTTTTCTCTGAATAAAGTATTAGCTTCTATTGTAGTTTTTATGTCTGAAGATTTTAAAGAAACTTTTATATTGGTGAAATCTAAATCTTCCATTAATTTTATATGATCAGCAGCACTTTTTACCATGTTTTCAGGAGTTACTTCTTTATATATGCTTCTGTCTAAACTTCCTCCGTTTACTCCAACCCTTATTGTAAGGTTTCTCTCTTTGGCCTCTTTTATAACCTCTTTTACTTTTTCTTTATCTTTTATATTACCCGGATTAAGTCTTAAAGAATCAATACCGCTTTTCATGCTTTCTAATGCTAATCTATAATCAAAATGTATATCAGCAATTAAAGGAACTTTTGTTTGATTTTTTATTTCTTTAATGGCTTTAGCAGCATCCATGTCTAATACCGCAAGCCTTACTATATCAACTCCAGCATCTTCAAGCGATTTTATCTGATTAACAGTTTCTTTTATATTTCTAGTATCTGTATTTGTCATAGATTGTATGCTTATAGGATTATTTCCGCCTATTAGTACATTTCCAATTTTTACAGTTTTTACTTTTTTTCTTATATCATTAATATTATCTATATTCATTTTGTTTCCTTATAATTGCTTTTGATTAAAAAACTATGTTATTTATAGTATCATTTTCAAATATTTTTGCAAATATATTTTGAAGTTTATATATTTTTTATATAAAAAATTAATATGAAATATACAAATTCTAAATTTTACATTATTTAAATATAATATATAATAGCTTTTCAAAATGAGAGGTATTTTTTATTATGGCATTAATGTTAAATGAAGAACAAAAACAAGCAGTAGAACATATTGACGGCCCATTACTTGCATTGGCGGGGGCAGGTTCCGGTAAAACTAGAGTTATTACTGAGAGAATTGCATATTTAATAAAGCATGGCGTACTTCCTAGTCAGATACTAGCCGTTACTTTCACTAATAAAGCGGCAGCAGAAATGCGTGAGCGTATAACAAAACTTTTAAAAGAAAAACCAAAACAATTGGTAGTAAGTACTTTCCATTCTTTTTGTGTGAGAGTATTGAAAGGCGATATTGAAAAGCTAGGATACAAAAATAATTTTAGTATTTATTCTTCATCTGACAGCCGTACTTTGATAAGAAATATTTTAAGAGAAATAAAAATTAATACTCTCAATTATGATGAAAATTTATTCGCTTGGTATATAGATAGATTTAAAAATAATTTGATGAAGCCTTATGAGGTAGAGCCTCATGATGATTTAGAAAAAATAGCAAAGAGAGTTTATGAAGTTTATCAAAGCTATTTAAAAGGATATAATGCGGTTGATTTTAATGATCTTATTAATCTTACTATAGATTTATATGTAGAGTTTCCTGAAGTTCTTGATAAATATCAGGAGAGATTCAGATATATAATGGTAGATGAATATCAGGACACTAATTTTGCACAGTACAAACTTACCACTTTATTAGCATCAAAATATAGAAATATTGCCGTTGTGGGCGATGATGATCAAAGTATATATGCATTCAGAGGTGCTGATGTATCTAATATATTATCATTTGAAAATGAATACCCGGATGCAAAAATAGTAACTCTTACAAAAAATTACAGAAGTACAAAAGCAATACTTGAAGCAGCACATTCTGTAATAAGTAATAATACTCAAAGAAAAGATAAAAAGGTAGTGGCAGAAGGTGAGGAAGGAATACCACCTACTATAATGCCATGCGAAGATGAGAGGGAAGAAGCTCAATTTGTAGCAGACTCTATAATAAATTATTCTATAAGCAAAAGATTAAATTATGAAGATTTTGCTGTACTTTTTAGAATGAATGCACAGTCAAGACTTTTTGAAGAGGCTTTCAGACTTAGAGGCTTGCCCTATACTGTAGTGGGAGCTTTTCAATTTTATGAAAGAAAAGAGATTAAAGATATACTTGCATATCTTAATTTATTTGTTAATCCTGAAGATGAGGTGTCTTTGCTTAGAGTTATAAATATACCTAAAAGAGGAATAGGGGCAGTTGCTATAAATAATCTCAATGAAGCTAGTATAAAAAATGGAGTTTCACTATATCATACATTGCTTAATTATGAGAGTATGGATGAAATTTCACCTAAAGCTAAAGCAGGTATAAAAGATTTTCTTGAAGTAATAGATCATTATCATAATTTATTTACTGTTGACAAAAATGATTTAGAGCGCCCTAAACTATATGAGAATATTAATAAATTTTTAGATGTTATTGCCTATCATAATGAGATTTTAAACTCAAGCGATACAAAAGAGCAGGGTGCTAAAAAAATGGAGAACGTAGAATCTCTTATGAACGGCATACTTGAATATGAGAAGTCAAATAAGAATGCTACTTTAAAAAACTATTTAGATAGAATTTTACTTATGAGTATAGAAGAACAAAATGATGATGAGGATAAAAAGAAAGGAATAATGCTTATGAGTATACATGCTGCTAAGGGATTAGAGTTTCCTTATGTTTATATATGCGGTATGGAAGACGGTATAATGCCTCATCAAAAAAGTTTGGACGAAAATGGATTAGAAGAAGAGAGAAGACTTTGCTATGTTGCTATGACTAGGGCTAAAAAACATTTAACTTTAACATACTGCAGAAGCAGAACTAAAATGGGAAGAAAGGTTGAGTGTACGCCTTCTGTATTTTTGGAGGAGATGAGTGAGAATTTACCTGAAGAAATGGCTATGAATGAAGAGGAGTTTTTCTCAAATTTAAAAGCTTCTTTAAGACCTGATAATAAATAGAGTTTGTATTTTTTAATAAACTATTTTATTTAAAATAATAAAGAGAGAGTTTTTGTGACTCCCTCTTTTTTAGTATTTTTCATGAAATAATATTTATAATATATTTGTAATTAATCGTCGAATTTCTGTCCTATTAACTGTCCGTCAGATGTTATAAATAATTCCATAAAATTATTCAATTTTACTTTGTAATTTCCCCATTCTTTTTCTACATCTATTACAGCAGCCTGAGGATAAGTATTTTTTATAGTGTTTGCTATATTAGCAGGTAAAGCATTGAAAGGTACTGCATTATATTCACCGTCTATACTGTTCCAATCGCCATTGTATAAAAAGTCTATTTTTACCCCGTTTGATAATTTTACTTCAAATTTTCCATCATCTCTCTCTACTTTCCATATTTGTACATTAGGATAAATTTGCTGTATGAAGCTCCTAGCATTTTGAGGAAGTGAAGAAGCTGGAACCATCCAATCAGCAAAAGCATTTGAAGTAGAAATTATAGTCAAAGTTATTAATAAAGCGAATAATTTTTTAGTCATAGTAAATCTCCTTTTTATTATATTGTTTTTATTTATTGTCATCAACTCTGTAAATTATATTTACAATTATAAGTATAGCCTAAAACGTATATTTGTCAATATATTTTACATTTATTTTACTTAAAATTTACTTAAAATATAGAGTTTAATATATATTAGCATACATATAATACATATTGATTTATTTTAATATAAAATTTACTAATAAATGTAAAATTTACTTACATTTATGGCTTTATTTTATAAATATTCATCTTTAGCTATTGCAATTATTTTATTATGATATTTAATTATACATATGAGTAACAAAGATTTACAATTAATAGCTGACAAATTAAATGAACTTATTTCATATTTAGAGAATAATGATTTGGATAATTTTTTAAAACATAAAGATGAATTCTGTGATTTGATAATATTAGAAAATAGTGATAGTTTTAATGATAATATAAAATCTGATATAGAAAATATTGTTCCTGCAAATTTGATGAATACTTTTATGAATTTTATTAAGTATATAAGAGCTTTAAGAACTATGAAGCATAATGATAATGATTACACCAGATATACATTGGATAATATAAAATTTATAAAAACACAAATATTTAAAGACTATTAAATATTATGGGAAGAAAAAACAGATTTTTACTCAAAGAATTAAAAAAATGGCAGAAAGATAATCTAATAACTGATGAACAGTTTGAAACATTATCCAAAAGATACAGAGATGATTATATAGATTGGCAGCCTATTATAAAAGCTATAATGATAACAGGTATTATAATGGTGGCTATTGGGTTTATTGCCTTTATAAGTTTCTATATTTTTTCTCTTTACTTTATAGCATTTTTATTTGCTTTGCTTTTTTTATCAGGATTCATAATTGATGAAGTACTTAAAAGAAAAGATATTTATTTGCCAAAAACTTCTTCTGCAATAATAGCCATTTCTTCTATATTTTTATCAGGATTTATTTTTACTTTATCATACATTATAACTCATAACAAAGATAATTTTATTTTATTATCTCTTATAAGTATAATATTATTTTTTATTATAGCATATATAAAAAGAAATTATGCTGTATTATCCATTACAATAATAGGATTAATAACTTGGTATGGCTTTGAAGGTTTCGATATATCCGGAATTGATTTGACACTTAATAATTATATAAGATTTATTATAACAAGCGTATTAATGTTTTTAATAGGAATAACTGATATAAATAAAAAATTAGGAGAAAGATATTCTAATTTTTCAATAGTATATTATACGATTGGAATATTATATTCAAACATAATACTAGCAATAATGTCTGTATTTGGAAATAATGCAGAGCCTATAATATTTGAATACGGATCATCTGAATTATTAATATATAGTTTATTATTTTTATTTATAGATATAGTTATTTTTGTAATAGGTTATAAATTAAAAATCTCTTCAATAGTAAGATATTCAATATTTTTTGTTATTCTAAATATGTATATAAGATATTTTGAATATTTTTATTTAAGAATGAATACTTGGATATTTTTTATTATTTTGGGATTATCAACTATATTAATAGGTGTGATAATAGAAAGAATTATAAAATATAGATAAATATTACCATAATCTTTCTATATTATCTCCATAGTGTTTTATAGCATATTCAAGCGGTTTTTTTAAATATTTATCATAAAATTCTTTTGTTAAATATTTTTTATCTATATCGAAATATTTTTCTCCCAAATTTTTATGCTGATTGTACATAAAAACATTATTTTCATCATATTGTTGTATATATTTGAATATATCTTTCCATTCTAAATTTCTAATTTCTAATATTTTTATATTATCTTTATTTTTTAATAGTTTTTTTCTTTTT
>CASEHG010000385.1 GCA_949287565.1 uncultured Brachyspira sp. | reverse complement strand
GAGATTCTGTTCTAACATTATGCTATTATAATTAGCATTATTTTTTTCTATCTTCTCATCGATTTTTTCGTTTATGCTATTAGATAGTTCTTCTTTGAGGTTGTTTAAATTTTCTTTCTCTTCTTCTAAGAATTTAGTTTGTTCTTCTTTTGCCTCTTCTAATTTAGTATTCAAACCATCTATTTCTTTTTTATACTCTTCTGAAGTAGAATCTAATTTATCGTTGATATCATTAATATTATTTAGAACTTCTTCATACTTTGTATTATTTGCTAAAATTGAATCCTCTAGATCTTTATGACCTTTTCTTAAATCTGATATCTCTTTAAAATTTTTGAGATTCTGTTCTAACATTATGCTATTATAATTAGCATTATTTTTTTCTATCTTCTCATCGATTTTTTCTTCAATGTTATTATATAATTCTTCTTTAAGGTTATTGAAATTCTCTTTTCCTTCCTCTAAGAATTTACCCTGCTCTTCTCTGGATTCTTCAAATTTACTTTTTAAACTTTCTAACTCTCTTCTGTATTTCAATGAATTATCTGATAATTTATTATTAATATCACTTATTAAATCATCATATTTTAAACTATTTATACTTACTGTATTATCTATTCTTTCTACAACATCTTTTAAATCTGAATGATCTTTCTTTAAATTATCGATCTCATTATAATTTTTTAAATTCTGATCCAACATTAATGTACTGAATTGATTTTCTGCTGTGGAAAGTTTTTCATCATATATGGATTTATATCTTTCCATTTGTTCATTAATGTCTTTAATATCAATAAGAATATTATCATAATTTTTATTAAGATTCTCTTTTTCTGCTTCCAAAAATTTAATACTCTCTTCTTTGGATTCATTTATTTTATTATTTAAACTTTCTATCTCTTTCTTATATTCCTCTGAATGAGTATCTAATTTATTATTGATATTATTTATAGCTTCATCATATTTCAAATTATTTTCATTGATAGAAGAAGTAACTATATTAGAAACATTTTCTTTTATATTATCTTCCAAATCTTTTTGACTCTTTCTTAAATTAGCAATATCTTTAAAATTTTTAAGATTCTGCTCTAACATTATGCTGTTATAATTAGCATTATTTTTTTCTATTTTTTCGTCTATCTTATCATTAAAACTATTATATAATTCTTCTTTGAGATTATCCAATTTTTCTTCTTCTAAGAATTTAGAATGCTCTTCTTTGTATTCTTCTAATCTAGAATTTATAGTTTCTATTTCTTTTTTGTATTCATTTGAATGGGTATCTAATTTGTTATTGATATTATTTATAACTTCATCATATTTTAAATTATTTTCATTGATAGAAGAAGTAACTATATTAGAAACATTTTCTTTAAAGCTCTCTTCCAAGTCTTTTTGGCTCTTTCTCAAATTAGATATATCTTTGAAATTTTTAAGATTCTGCTCTAACATTATGCTGTTATAATTAGCATTGTTTTTTTCTATCTTCTCATCGATTTTTTCTTCAATGTTATGAGATAATTCTTCTTTTAAGTTATTAAAATGTTCTATCTCTTCTTCTAAGAATTTAGAATGCTCTTCTTTGTATTCTTCTAATTTTGAATTTAAAATTTTTATATCTTTTTCATATTCTTTTGAATGAGTATCTAATTTATCATTGATATTATTAATATTATTTACTATATCATCATATTTTGTATTATTTTCAGTTATAGAATTTTCTAAATCTTTCTGATTCTTTCTCAAACTGGATATATCTTTGAAATTTTTAAGATTTTGTTCTAACATTATGCTATTATAATTAGCATTATTTTTTTCTATTTTTTCGTCTATCTTATCATCAAAACTATTAGACAATTGTTCTTTTAATTCATTAATGAGTTCATCATATTTTGAACTATCTTTATTTATAGTTTCCGCTGCAGATTTTAAAAACTCTTCATTTTGTAAAATTTCCTTGATAAGATTTTCTTTTTCTTCGTCTGTTATTTTGTCATCAGATAAAATACTTTCAACATCTTTTTCTAACTTATCTAGTCTTTCAGAAATATTTACAATTTTATTATCATCATTTTCTATTAAATCTTTTTTTGTTATATCATCATTTGCAGCCATTAAATATTCCCCATTATTATATTGTTATGCTCTAATATAAAAATTAAAACTCAACAGTAAAATATCGTCATAATTATAGTTATAATTTAAAACAGCAAAAATTATTGTTGATATAATTTTATTTATGATTTATACATGTATTCGTAAAAAACATATCATTCTACTAATAGAGGTTTAATATTGGCTAAGGTATTAGGACAAACAACCCCGCTGAAAATAATGTCAGGAATATATAAAAGCGGCAGACTTCATCATGCCTATCTTTTTTACGGAGATGAAGGAATTGGAAAATTTGAAAGTGCTTTAAACTATGCTAAGGCTATTTGCTGCGAGAGAGGAAACGGAACTTACTGTGATGAATGTAAATCCTGTAAAATGATAGATCAATACAAACACCCTGATGTTATAGTAGCAGGCACAGATGAAAGATTTAGAAATGCTGAGCTTTATTTTAATCAATATTTAGAATATAAAATGCCTCATTTGTTTAATAATTTTTATTCTGCATGCCGTTCTATACTGTATAAAGTTGAATCTATGCTTTTTGATAGTTATGATAATTATCCTACAAGCGAACCAAAAGAATATATGCTTGGAAGTAAAAAAGAAACTTCAAGATATGCTTTAATAGAACCTTATTATTTGGCTGTTAATTATACTTTAAATGAGTTAAATGCTGATAATGTTGAGTTTATAGATTCAATATTCAGAAATAAATCAAAAGAAGCTTTAAATATAGCTAAAAATAAAGGCGGTAAGAAAAAAATTTCTATAGAAGGCGATTTCTTCAGTGCCTTAAAAAAAATACATTATAATATAATACATACGGTAATTCCGCTTGATACAGTAAGAAATATTATAGAATTAACGTATAGAAAGCCGAGAATATCAAATAAGAGAATTATTATCATAGAAGGTATAGAATTAATGGATAAGAGGGCTCCTAATATATTTTTAAGAACTTTAGAAGAACCTTCAGACAATAATATATTTATTCTAATAACTTCAGATACTAATAAATTGGTGCAAGATGGTATGAAACCTCTAAGATCTCGAATGATGGAATTAAAATTTTCACCTTTATCAGAAAATACTTTAAGATCAATATTAATGAAGAGATTGAGGTTAAATGAAGAAAAAACAGCCCTTGCACTAGAAAATTCTTATGGAAGTGTAGCTAAAGCAGTAAAATATGTACTTGACAAAAAATCAAATACAAGCGATAATATATACAAAGTATTATTATCTTTTATGGACGCTGCTTTAAATAACAATCCGTCTCAAATAGCCTCACTTGCCACATTACTAAGTGACGGAGATTATGAGATAGCTGATGCTTTTAGAGAAATGATTAATATTTTAAAAAAGTCTTTAGAAGATAAGTATCTTGAAATAGAAAATAGAGATTATATATTGCCTAGTTCTATTTCAGATGAAAGTATTGTATGGACTATTGATGAATTAGATTCTACAATCAATACCCTAATTAATACAAATACTCAACCTAAAATGCTGCTTTATAAAACTTTAGGCAACATTTTTACTTGGTTACACAATTATAATAAAAACATATAGGAGTTATACATGAAAAAACTATTTCTTGTATTAAGCGTAATGATTCTAGCGTTAAGCCCAGTATACGCTCAGGACGAAACTACAGCAGATACTACTGCTACTGAAACAACAGAAACTACTGCTGAAACTACAACTGAAAATCAAGAAGCTGCAGGAACTAACACTGTAAATGAAATAACATCTTTTGGTCCTTCTTTTACTGATTTAAGAAATACTGATGATGTTGCTCTTGATAAAGAATACAATCTTCTTCAAACTAATCTTACTAAAATGAGAGAAGATTATTTATTCAGAGTTCTTTACAAAGCTAATAAAATATTAGAGCGTTATACTAATGTTAATTTCACTGATACTAACGAAATGTTCTATAATGCGGTTTATTACTATGATTTAGTAGCTAACCCATTAGCTAATGATAATAATATAGATATAGCTCTTCAAGAATTAGATAAATCTTTCAAACTTTATGATGATATAAAGCCTATTTATGAAATACTTGGAAAAACTAATGAATTAAAACAATCAGATTATGAATTAAATCTTTATGCTGGTATCTTAAATCTATTTAAAGGTACTGCTGGATATTATGCAAAAAGCAGATTCCATTTAATGAATGCTTTAAACAATGAATTAACAGGAGCTAATGATACTCAAAGATTGATTATGTTAAACACTTACTTAGCAGGTGTTAACTACAACTTAGCTACTATAAACCAAAACAGCGATGTAAGTAAAGTTTATTTCTTAAATGAAATGTTCAATAACCTTTGGGATTTAACTACTTTAAAAACAGCTGATGAAAATATTAAAACTGCTAAATATAAATTGTTAATAACTAAATACCATAAAGTTTTATATACTACTTCTGAAAGATTTAGAACTACTTATGCTAAATACTATGATGAATTAGGATTCACTTATGGTCAAACAGAAGATGAAATATTAAGCAGAGAAAAAATGCCAGTTTTCAAAGATTACGAAAATGAAGCAGCTGATCCAGGTACTACTACAGATACAACTACTACAGAAACAGAAACTACTGAAGCTGCTAACTAATTAAAAATAAAAATTAAAAAATCATTAAAGGCATGCCATTTTTGGTATGCCTTTATATATTATTAGTAATTTTTACTAATAAAACCTTTTTATCATTTAATAAATGCTTGACATTAATTTAAAATAGGTTATTATTTATTATAATAAAATAAAATGAAGGAGTAAAATGTATGTTTGATCTAATGAAATTACCTTATGGAAAAGAAGATTTAGCACCATATATGTCTTCTAACACATTGGATTTCCATCATGGAAAACACTTAAATACTTATGTTACTACTCTTAATGATTTAGTAGCTAAAGATTCAGCTTTACAAGGAAAAAGCATTGAGGAATTAATCACTTTATCTCATAACAATGCTGATAAACAAGCTGTATTTAACAATGCTGGTCAAGTTTATAACCATGAAGAATTCTTTAAAATGCTTAAAAAAGATGTTGCTATACCTGCTGAAGTAAAATCAAAAATTGAAGCAGATTTCGGTTCTTTTGATGCTTTCAAAGAAGCTTTCACTACTGGCGGTAAAACTCAATTCGGTTCTGGATGGGTTTGGCTTGTTGTTAATAATGGCAAATTAGAAGTTAGAAAATATGCTAATGCTATGAACCCTGTTGCTGATAAAGTACATGGTGTTTTAACTTGCGATGTTTGGGAACATGCTTATTATCTAGACTATCAAAACAGAAGACCTGATTTCTTAACTACTTTTGTTGATCATTTAGTAAATTGGGACTATGTTGCTGAAAGAATTAAACTTGCTAAATAATATAGTTTAAACTAATTATTTATATATTTTTTTTAGGAGAATTAAAATGAAGGATTTAAAAGGTACAAAAACAGAAAAAAACTTAAATGAAGCTTTTGCTGGCGAATCTATGGCTAGAAACAAATATACTTATTTTGCTAGCGTAGCAAGAAATGAAGGTTATGAGCAAATCGCTGCTATTTTCCTTGAAACAGCTGAAAATGAAAGAGAACATGCTAAAGTACATTTCAAATATCTTAATGGTATAGGTGATACTCTTCAAAACTTACAAGCTGCTTGGGAAGGTGAAAACGAAGAATACGAAAATATGTACCCAAGAATGGCTAAAGAAGCTACTGAAGAAGGTTTCGATGAAATAGCTCGTTCTATGAAATTAATCGGTGATGTTGAAAAAGAACACAGAGAAAGATATGCTAAATTAAGAGAAGCTGTAAAAAGCGGAAGCGTTTTCAAAAAAGCTACTAAAGTTCAATGGAAATGCAGAAACTGCGGTTTCATCGTTGAAAGCGAAGAAGCTCCTGAGCTTTGCCCAGTTTGTAAACATGCTAAAAAATTCTTCGAAGTTAGAGTTGAAAACTTCTAATTTTAGAATTTGTACTTGTTAAAAATAAAAAGAGGGGGAAATTATTTTCCCTCTCTTTTCTTTTTTAAATTAAAATATTTTAGGCTATTAATTTTAGCTTATCAGATACAAAAGAAGAAAATATATCAAAAATTATAGGATCAATTTTTACTTCTTTATCCAAATAATTATCACTTATAAATACCAAAGCATCATCATTATTAAGTGAATTATTATCAGAATAAGTTATTCTATCAAATAAGTCTATTATCTCTATAACTTTTGAAGGAAAATAAGATACACTGTTTAGTTTTAAAGTATCATTGTAATCAAAACTAATAATATAATTAGGAGCAAAAAGAGTGTTTGAATTAACTATAGTATTATAATAATTCAAAAATACTCCATTTCCATATCCGTAATATTCATTATGAAGTCCTACTGCTAATGATATATCATAATTATATCTTACAAAATGCTTTAAATATGAATAGCATTTTGATGTATTATAATCTTTATTATAATTATTAAATAAATTTGATATATCATGCCAAAATGCTGCTATAGCGATATTAACTAATTCATTAAATAAAATATCTCTTAAACCATTTTTATACACATGCTCCAATCTTGTTATTTTTTTATTAATGTTAAATTTTTTTAATACATTTTTATAATACTTAGCATATCTGTTTTTGAATTTTTTTCTTATATCAGAAACTATATTATTGTTTATACTATTATTATAATGCTTCATAAATCTCACAGCCATAATAAATACTCTGCTAGTATGAGATATACTGTCATTATAAATAAATTTATTAGTGTAATGAGAAGTTATCTGCTCTTCATTCATTTTATATAATAATTTTACTATTATTTTCAAAGCATAATCTATAACTTCCTTGGAACGTTTTATACCGCCTATGAATGATGTATCTTTACTCTTTATACCTTTCATAGCCATAATTAAATCAATTCTTGCTATAATAGAAAGTTTTACCAAGATATCGTATATATTCTCTATTTCTTTTTCACTTATAGAGTCCTTTTTAGTATTTATAATTTTTATCTCTCTAATCAAAGATGATAACAGATGATTTCTTTTTACATTTGAAAAATCATTAAAATCACCATGTTTAAAATACATTTTATATATATCAAATAAGTTATTATCTTTTATTGTTGTCATAGTCATAATTTACCTCCTACATACTTAGTAAACTTTCTTTACAATTATAGTATAATATATTATATCAATTTTGTAAATATATTTTACTTAAAAAATATAAAAATAGTTAAAATTTTACAATATTATTACAATAATAATAAACATTTAATACATTTCAATATTTTTAGTGAAAATATTAATTAAAAAAATAAAAAATCATTGCAATTATAGCATTTTTACTATAGAATCCTTTATCAAAATATCTATATTATTCAAATCTATATCTAATTAAAAAAGAGGAAAAATAATTATGCCTATTAATATTAAAGAAGCATTAACCTTTGATGATGTATTATTAGTACCAAAAGAATCAGATATTCTTCCAAAAGATGTAACTTTAAGAAGAAAATTAACAAAAAAAGTAACATTAAACACACCATTAATAAGTTCTCCAATGGACACTGTAACAGAATCTAAAATGGCAATAGCTATGGCATTATGCGGAGGATTAGGTGTTATACATAAAAACATGCCTTTAGAACAGCAGGTTAAAGAAGTAGAAATAGTAAAAAGTTTTAAAGATATAGAAAACAAAGAAAAGGCTACTTTATCAGAAGATGGTTCTTTAATAGCTGCAGCTGCTATAGGCATATCTGATGACAGATATGAGAGAATAGAAAAACTTATAGAAGCAAAAGTAGATTTAATAGTAATAGACACAGCACATGGACATTCAAAAAACGTACTTACTGCTATAAAAGAAATTAAAGATAAATATACTCAAGTTGAAGTGATAGCAGGCAACATTGCTACTGCAGACGGAGCTAAAGCTTTGATTGATGCCGGAGTAGATGCTATAAAAATAGGAATAGGTGCAGGCTCTATTTGTACAACAAGAATAATTGCAGGTGTTGGTGTTCCTCAGCTTACTGCTATACATGATGCTTCTGAAATTGCTAAAAAACATAATGTGGGAGCCATTGCTGACGGCGGTATAAAGTATTCAGGAGATATAGTTAAAGCATTTGCCATAGGAGCTGATGCTGTTATGGCTGGAGGACTTTTCTCATCTACTTATGAAGCTCCAGGAGATGTTATTATAATAGACGGTAAAAAATATAAGCCTTATAGAGGAATGGGTTCTGTTGGTGCTATGATACATGGAAGCAAAGACAGATATTTCCAAAGCGAGGTTGTTAATAAATCTAAATTTGTACCTGAAGGAATAGAAGGTGTTACTGAATATAAAGGACATGTTGCTGATGTTGTATATCAAATAGTTGGCGGTATTCGTGCCGGTATGGGATATATTGGTGCTAAAGATATACAAATGCTTCAGGAAAAAGCTGAATTTATAAGAATAACTAATCAAGGTTTGGCTGAAAGCCATGTACATGATGTAAAAATAACTTCTAAAGCACCTAACTATTAATAAAAAAGAAATTATAAGCTGGTAACTTTATTTAAATGATAAGGTTATCAGCTTTTTTTATATAAGTTTATAAATACTAACAATTATAAATTTAATTTTATAAAAACTTGAATTTTTTAAACTCTTCTTATATAATTATTAAATTATAATCATTTTTTAATTAAGAATTAAGGATATATATAATGTCATCTAATAAAAACTTCGTACCTAAAAAGAAAAGCCCAGTAATAAAAACTTTACAATGGCTAGGAGTATCAGCAGTTTCAATACTTTTGATAATTTATTTCTTGGTAGTTGATACTAGAGGAAGCCAAAAAACTCCTACAATAGGTTCTGTTAATGGAAAGCCTATATATTATACAAGTACTAGCCCTTATGGAAGAGCTTTCAGACAAATAGAAGGTTATTATCAGCAATTAGGAATACAAATAAATAATGAAATGTATACTTATATAGAAGATTTGGCATTTAGAAGAGCTGTTGCTACTATTCTTTTAAATGATGTAGCTAGAAAAAATATAAATGTAAGTGACAATTTTATAGTTGAAGCTATGAAGAGTCAGTTTATAGATACTAATGGTGTTTATAATCAAATGGCTTATGAATCATTCATAAAAAATGCTTCTCAATCTGAAAAAGTAAAAATAGAAAAAGATTTAAAAGAAGATATATTAGCACAAACTGTTTCAGCTGAATTATTTACTTCTGTAAAATTGAATGATTTAGAAATGCAAAAAGAATATAAAAGAAATCTTACAAAAAAAGACATAGAGATGGTTTATATCAATGCTGCTGAAATAGTACAATCTAGTGAAATAGCTGATGCTGATTTAGAAAAATATTTCACAGATAATAAAACTAATTTTGCACAGGCTGATGTTTCTTGGATAATAACTCAAAGCGGCGGAGTGGCTGATAATTTATATAAAACTTTGAAAGATGATATCACTTTATTTGAAAAAACAGCTATGGAAAAAAGTTTTGATACTAATAACTATAAGTTAGGATATCTCACAAGAATGCAAATGCCTAATGAAGATTTTGCTAATAAAATTTTTGCTAATAATACTACTAAAGGAACTAATCTTTTACAGCCTATATATGCAAACGGATACTATTATATTGTATTAGTTAATGATATTAGAATACCTGAAAAATATACTGATGTTAATAAAGAAGTTATAAGAAGAGAATATTTAAATGCTAATATAAATACTCTTTTAGAAGCTGAAAAAACAAAACAAGCTGAAGTATTAAAAGCTGCTGTTTCTGGTATTAATAATTTAGCAAGATTAAATGGAAATGGACTTATAAAATACTATAAACCAGACAAGCCTTTCTCTTATAATCAGGGAAGATTAAATACTGCTGAAGGAACTATTATACCTGATTCTTCTACTGAAGCTTTCTATATGCATGTATTTTCTATGCAGACTAATCAAATAAGCGATGTTATAAAATTGGATAATGGTGTGGCTGTTATAAGATTAGTTTCTGAAGAAAAACCAAATATGGCTACTTTAACAACTTTTGATGCGGCTACTAAAAATGCTGTTAAAAGAGAATTATCTATGCAGAGAATGAATTTAATTCAAATAGAATGGGAAAATCAGCATATAGCAGATGCTAGAGTAAAAAAACATAATCTAAGATAATTAAAAAATCATCAATAAAATAAAGGCAATTATATTTTGTATAATTGCCTTTTATTATATCTTTTTTATATAATTACTATTTCTTAAAAATAAAGAATACTGCCAATATCAAACATAAAAAACCTATAAAATGATTTATTCTTAAAGTTTCTGTTTTGAAAAATACTACTGTAAAAATAGTGAATATAGTTAATGTAATAACTTCCTGCATAACTTTAAGCTGCATTAATGAAAAAGGTCCTCCGTTTCCTTGGAAGCCTATTCTATTTGCTGGAACCTGAAAACAATATTCAAATAAAGCAATTCCCCAGCTTATTAATATAATTATAGGAAGTGATAATTTAGCAAAACCTTTCATCTCACTAAATTTCAAATGTCCGTACCAAGCTATTGTCATAAATGTATTTGACAATATAAGTAATACTATAGTTGTTATAGCTTTCATAATAATATTTTAATCCTCCATTTGTTTATATACAAATTTTTTTTTATTGATAAAATATTATATTTTATAAAAATTAATTTGTTAAATTAATTTTTTAAATTTATTAAAAAAATATTGCCCCCTACTCATCATAGGGGGCGTACAGTTTAATTAAATGAAGGTTATAAAATATATTGTATCAATTTAGGGATACAAAGTTGTTGACTTTATCAATGCTCTCTAACATTTGTTAGTATATTCTAACATATTTCAGAACTTTGTCAATACTTAAAAATACAAAAAAATATATTTTTTTATTACATATGCCCGCCCTTTTTCCTTATTAATTTATATGCAATTTTAACTAATAATTTCTTATAAACGAAATCAGAATATATAAAAACCCGCCCAAGTTTAAATTAAATTTTCAATCTCTTCAACGCACGTTTAATGAATTTTATATATATTAATTAAGTGCAATTATTAATCAGCCTATATTTATAGTGCTGCTCTGCGTGCGGTTAGGAGATCATAAATACTAATAAAAATTTTGGGTGGGTGCTATAATCACATATTAAAATAAAAAAGAAATATAATACAAAAATAACATATAAATTTAAAAAGCATAGAGGGTGGGACTGAAAAATAAATCAAAAAAATAAATATTTAATATCATTTTTCTAAAATACTTTTGTTTTATAATTATGAAAAAAATACTAGAAACTGAAAGACTTATTTTAAGAGAATTTGAAGAAAATAATGAAAAAGACTATAAAGGATTATCTTCTATACTTCAAGATGAAGAAACTATGTACGCTTATGAACATGCTTTTTCTGATGAAGAAGTGCATCAATGGTTTAATAATCAAATAAATAGATATAAAACTTACGGATTCGGATTATGGGCTTGTATACTAAAAGAAAATAATGAGTTTATAGGACAATGCGGACTTACTATGCAAAAGGTAGATAAAAAAATACATAATTCTTATGAACTCATTGAAATAGGATATTTATTCAATAGAAAATACTGGCATAAAGGATTTGCTACAGAAGCTGCAATAGCATGTAAAAATTATGCCTTTAATGTTTTGAATGCTGATAGAGTATACTCGATAATAAGAGATAATAATATCGCATCTCAAAAAGTAGCTATAAGAAATGGCATGAAAATAATAGATAGTACAGTAAAACATTATTATAATATGGATATGCCGCATTATATATTCTGTGTAGAAAATATATAAAAAAGAAATGACTATAAAAGCCATTTCTTTTCATAAATAAACTTTTAATTAAAATTTAAAACTGTTAATCTGATCAACCATATTTTCTATTTTTTCTCTAACTTCTTTTGTTGAGCTTGCATTAGATTCAGCTAACATACTATTTTCACCGGTTATAGAATTAAGCTGCCTTACAGAAACATTTATTTGATTAATGCTGTCAGCCTCTATTACAGCACGCTCTGATATAGAAGTTAATTTATTAAGCATATCCTCAGCTAAAGCTTCAATCTCAGAAAGTATTTTAGAAGAATTTTCTACTGCTTTATTTCCCACCTCAACTTTAGCCAAAGCATCATTTATTGTATTAGTGATATTTTTAGCAGTTTCATCTACATTCTGAGCAAGAGAACGTATCTCACTAGCTACAACAGCAAAACCTTTACCCTGATCTCCAGCACGTGCAGCCTCTACTGCCGCATTTAAAGCTAATATATTTGTCTGAAAAGCAATAGATTGTATAAGTTTAGTCATATCCGCTATTTTCTTACTTGATTCTAATATATCGTTCATACTATTAGTAATTTCAGAAGAAGATTCCACACCTACCTTAGTAGCATTTGCAACTTTAGCACTCATATTTCTAGCATCTTCTGAATGTACATTAGTTTCATCAAGAGATGTTGATAATGATTCTATAAGGCTTGATAACTCCTCTAGAGAACTAGCCTGAGTATTACTTCTATCCGATAAATTAACAGTTCCATTCGATACAGTATCTATTTCATTATTGATAAAATTCAGTGATTCCTGAAAGAAATGAATAGAATCACCAAGAGATTTCTGCATATCCTTAATAGAATTTACTAAAACACCTGTTTGATCTGATTTATTTAATAATCTCTCATCAAAAACAGCATTAAAATGTTTATTAGTCATATTCTTAATAACTTCTATAGCTCTGTCTAAAGTTTGAGATAAAGGATTAACATTCAATAAAACAAGCATAAATTGAATCACTAAAAAACCAATTGCCACTATTATCATAATAATAGATAATGTAATTGTTTTTTTAGTTAGACTTGTAGAGCTTCCATTTCCTACAAGAATCCAAGGAGTATTTGGTATACTATAAACAGCTGTCCACTGTTTCTTATTAAGTGTAATATCATAATTTGTACCATTAAGTCTAGGTGCATTCAATTCTGTATAAATATTTCTCTGCTGATTAAATAATAAATTGGCATCTGTATGAGTTATAAATCTTCCATCAGTTAATGCTATAAAATATTTATTATCTTTATCAGCTGTTAAGGATTTAGCTATTTTAGAAAAAGATATATCCAATCCTACTACCCCTTTAAGCTCATTATTTTGAAAAACAGCTTTAGATATAGTTATAACTGTTTCCCCTGTTTCTGCATCTTGAT
>CASEHG010000384.1 GCA_949287565.1 uncultured Brachyspira sp. | reverse complement strand
TATTAATTTCAATTAAAAATTTTATTTATATTAAAAGTTAAATTAGAAAAAGCACACCCGCCCAAAATTTGTTTAAATTTATAATGCATATACCGCACGGTAAATACATTTAAATATATTATTTAAATTGAATTGATAATTAAACTTATATTTTTAGTTTCGCTCAGCGTGCGTTAAAAATAATTTGGTAAAAATGCAATAAAAAAACAAGAACACCATTTATTAACAGCATTCTTGTTTTATATTTTTTATTTACTTAAAAATAATAAATTTACTTTCCGTTTGATTTAAGCCAGTCTTCGTTTATCTTTATCACTTCTAAAACAGCACTCTCGCTAGGACTTCCAATCATTGTCTTGTTAGAAACCTGAGCTTCAGGAGTTATACAAGCATAAATATCATCTTCAAATAAATCTGACTCTTTTTTATATTCTTCTATTGAAAGAGTAGAAAGATTTTTGTTATTGTTTATTGAGTATACTACAAGACGTCCTGAAACGGCATGTGCATCTCTGAAAGGCATACCCTTTCTTACAAGATAATCAGCAACTTCAGTAGCATTCAAAAATCCTTCATTAACAGAATTAAGCATATTATCTTTATTAACTTTCATTGTTTTTAATACATTAGGAAGTATTGATAAACAATTCTTAACATTCTCTAAAGAATCAAATATACCCTCTTTGTCTTCCTGCATATCTTTATTGTATGCTAAAGGTAAAGACTTCATCACTGTTAATATTGAAAATAAATTTCCGTAAACCCTTCCAGTTTTTCCTCGAATAAGTTCAAGTATATCCGGATTCTTCTTTTGAGGCATTAAACTTGAACCTGTTGTAAACTCATCATCAAATTCTACAAATTTAAATTCTGAAGTAGAATATAATATCAGCTCCTCAGAAAAACGGCTTAAATGCATCATTATTATAGATAAAGCAGATTCCACCTCAATGACAAAATCCCTATCAGATACAGCATCCAATGAGTTAAGCATAACATTTTTGAAATTGAGAGTTTCAGCAGTTTTTTTGTTGTCTATCTTGTAAGTAGAACAAGCCAAAGCCCCAGCACCTAAAGGCATAACATCTATTCTTTTGTAGGCATCAGTCAATCTGTCAAAATCTCTTTTGAACATCTCAACATAAGCACCTAAATAATGTGCAAATGTTATAACCTGTGCCCTTTGAAGATGTGTATATCCGCTCATATAGGTTTTTGTATGCTCTTTCTGAATGCTTATCAATGTAGAAATTAAATCTAATATTAAAGATTTTATATTTTCTACTTTGTTTTTTAAATGCATTCTCAAATCAAGTGCCACCTGATCATTTCTGCTTCTTCCAGTATGAACTTTTTTTCCAACTTCACCTACTCTATCAATAAGCCATCTTTCAACTTGAGTATGAATATCCTCTAATTCAAAATCGAATTGAAGTTTATTATTTTCAATATCATCTAAAATCTGTTTTAGACCATTTATTATAGTTACGCTTTCTTCAAGAGGAATTATTGAGCATTCTCCAAGCATTTTTGCATGTGCTATGCTTCCTAATATATCCTCTTTGTACATCTTACAATCGAAAGATAATGAAGAGTTAAAATCATTAGCTTCCTTATTAAGCTCTTTAGAAAAGCGTCCCCCCCATAATTTTTCTTTCATAATTAATTATTTTAACCCCATTTTTTTAGCTTGCTCTTTCATTAAAGCATTAACTTTCAAAGGAAGTCCGTAAAGAGTAATGAATCCCTGGGCATCATGGTGATCATATAATTCGCCTGTAGTAAAGCTAGCCAAACTCTGATTATAAAGTGAATAAGGAGAAGTAACACCAGCAGGTATAATATTACCTTTGTATAATTTTAATTTTACTTTTCCTGTTACAGTTTGCTGAGTGCTGTCAATGAATGCACATAAAGCCTCTCTTAAAGGAGTAAACCATCTTCCGCTATATACTAAGTCAGTTAATTTATGAGAAACTACATGTTTGAAATATAATGTTTCTCTGTCTAAGCATAAATGTTCAATCTCTCTATGAGCAGCATAAAGAATAGTACCGCCAGGAGTTTCATATACGCCTCTGCATTTAATTCCTACTACTCTGTTTTCTAATAAATCAACTATACCAACTGCATGCTTTCCGCCTATCTCATTTAAATATTTAACTAAATCAGAAGGAGAGAAAGTTTTTCCGTCTACTTTAGTTGGTATGCCTTTTTCAAATTCTAATTCTACGAATTGTCCTTCATTAGGAGCATTCTCTATAGTGTTTGATAATTTAAGAAGTCTTTCATAATTAGGCATATTAGCAGGATCTTCAAGCTCTAATCCCTCATGTGATAAATGCCAAAGGTTCTTATCTCTTGAATAAGAATCATCTTTCTTCATAGGAACTTCTATGTTTCTTTCTTCCAAGTATTTGATTTCTTCTTCTCTTGAAGATATATTCCATTCTCTCCAAGGAGCAATTATTTCAAAGTTAGGAGCTAATGCTTTAACAGTTAATTCAAATCTTACTTGGTCATTACCTTTTCCTGTAGCACCATGAGCTATAGCAGTAGCACCTTCTTCTAAAGCAACCTCAACAAGTTTTTTTGCTATTAAAGGTCTTGCTGCAGAAGTACCAAGTAAATATTTATCTTCGTATACAGCTTCAGCTTTAACTATAGGATAGATATAATCTGTAACAAATTCATCTTCGCATTTAACTAATCTGTATTTTACAGCACCAGTTTTTAAAGCTCTTTCCTCTAAACCGTCAGTTTCTGTACCTTGACCAACATCTACACATACAGCGATTACATCATAATCATAATTCTCTTTAAGCCATGGTATAATAACTGTAGTGTCCAAACCGCCTGAATAGGCTAATACTAATTTTTTTTTCATGATAAATCCCTTATTATATAAGATATTTTTTATTTATATTAAAAATCTTAAGTTTATTAATTTTTTATCGTTCTTTTTCCCGCCGCACGCCACAAGCGGACTTCGTCAAAGAACCAAAAAGTGCAAGTATAAAATAATATAAAAGTATACTAAATATATCTTATATGCAAGATAAATTATTCAATTTATATACACAAAAAATGGACTTCTATAATATAGCCTTTTTGCTTCTTTGTGGCAACAAAAGAAGTGGGGTGCGGGGCAAAGCCCTGCAAATATTATAGTCTTAGAAAATTAATCTTTTTTATAAACTTAAAAATTTTCAGTATATACGACTCCACGAATCACAAAGATTTAAAATTAATTTAATATAAATATTATTCTTTTACTATACTGCTCATTATAGCCATTTGAGCATGCATTCTGTTTTCTGCCTCTTCATAAATATATTGAGAATTCATATTGAATACCTCTTCGCTTATCTCCTCGCCTTTATGTGCAGGTAAACAGTGAAGTGCTATAGCTCCTTTATTAGCAAGATCAAATAACTCTTTAGTAAGAGTAAAGCCCTTAAATACATTAAGTCTTTCTTCTTTCTCTTTCTCTTGTCCCATAGAAGCCCATACATCTGTATAAACCACATCGGCTCCGCTTACTGCCTCTTTTACATCATTAACAATATCAACAGTACATCCTGTATTTTTTGCTATGTTCTTAGCTACTTCTATAGTTTTTGCATCAGGTTCATAGCCTTTAGGAACTCCTACTTTAATATTAACTCCTAAAGATGTACAGCCTGTTAAAAGACTATTGCATACATTATTACCATCGCCTATATATGTTAATGTTAAGCCTTTCAATTTACCGAAATGCTCTTTCATAGTAAATAAATCTGCCATAATCTGACAAGGATGTGAAAGATCTGTCAAAGCATTTATAACAGGTACTTTTGAATATTTAGCAAAATCTTCAACATCGCTATGAGCAAAAGTTCTAATCATAATCAAATCGCAGTATCTGGAAATAACACTAGAACTATCTTCAATACTTTCTCTCTGTCCTAATATAATCTCATCTTGTTTTAATACAAAAGCATCTCCGCCTAATTTCTTCATTCCTATTTCAAAACTTAAACGAGTCCTTAAACTAGGCTTTGAAAAATACATCACCATAGTTCTATTTTTCATTATATCTATTTCTTCTCTATTTCTTACCTTTGATTTTAGCTCGAATGTATAATCAATCAATGCTGATAATTCTTCGCTTGTAAAATCTTCCAAATTAATAAAATGTCTTCCTGATAAATTAACTTTTTTCATAATTTTTTCCCGTTTAAATTTTAATATTATTTTTTTGAGTAATACTATATATCGTTTTTATAATTTTGCAATATTTTTATTTTGATATTTTTTAAAAAATAAAATATATAAAAAAAACGTATAACATAAAACTATGCCATACGTTTAATTAAGATATAAATATTCTATATTAAACTTGCTTATTTACTAATACTGATAATTTCCTATTAACAACATGTTCTTTACCTTTGTTGTTATAGCCTACTTTTTTACTTTCATTTAAAACTTCTTTCATATTTGCAAATAAATCTAAAGCTTCATCAAAAAGTTTAGGAGCTAATTTATTTAGATGTTTTAATCTAGCCATTAAAGTAACTAATTCAAGACGAAGTGCTGATATTCTAGCTGTCTTATTTAATGGTATTCTTCTAATAATATCAGATAATGTTGCTGTTTCTGATAAATGAGGAAATTTATTTAAAACTATTAAATCAATAACATTTTCTCTCATTTTTCTAAGCTCATTAGCTTCAGTCATTTTTTCATTTTGATGATCACAGTATAAATGTATATCCTGTAATCTTGTATTGATTATAGAATTAACTTTTTTTTCTTCATCTTCCAATATTATTTTGTAAACTTCTATTTCTTTGGATAAAAGAATCTCTATTTTTGTAAGTTCTTCGTATAAGTTAAACATAAATACCACCTTTAAGTTAAAGCTAATCAAAATTATTAATCAGCTATGTGATAATTTATCGGCAGTTATTATGATTACTTTACATAATTTTTTAAAATATTATGTTAATTTTCTATATCTATAGATTTTATAGCTTCTAAACATATATCTCTGTATGCAGCATCAGAATAAGTAAACCAAGCAAGCAAAGCAAGTTTTTTAGCTGCACAAGCTACTGTAATAATATGATCATTATCTTCTAATTCTTTTTCATATACTATACTTTCTATCTTGC
>CASEHG010000383.1 GCA_949287565.1 uncultured Brachyspira sp. | reverse complement strand
TCTGAAAGCCCCTGTGATTCAAGCATTATAGGTACATTATAAATATTAGGCTCATCAAAATTTTCAAATACATTTTCTTTAGGAAGATTGCAGAATAATGCTATTTTTGATTTATGAGAGTCCTGCAAATGCTTACTAGTTCTGCATACTAAAATATCCGGTATGATACCGCTTTGCATAAGTTCTTTTACGCTATGCTGAGTAGGTTTTGTCTTTATTTCTTCAGATGAACTTATAAAAGGAATCAATGTTACATGTATATATAGAACATTATCCTGACCTAATTCTGTTTTTATCTGCCTTATAGCTTCAACATAAGGCAAAGATTCTATATCACCTATAGTTCCGCCTATCTCTGTTATAACTATATCAGTTTTTTTTGTATCGTTTTCTCTATATATTCTTCTTTTTATTTCATTGGTAATATGAGGTATAACCTGAACAGTTTCACCTAAATATTTACCTTCCCGCTCCATATTTATAACATGCTGATAAATTTTTCCTGTTGTAACATTACTAAATTTATTTAAATTTTCATCTATAAATCTTTCATAATGCCCAATATCTAAATCTGTTTCTGCCCCGTCATCAGTAACAAAAACCTCACCATGCTGAAATGGACTCATAGTACCGGGGTCAAGATTTATATAAGGATCAAATTTCTGTATAGTTACACTTAATCCTCTAGCCTTTAAAAGTCTTCCTAATGAAGATGCTGTTATCCCTTTTCCTAAACCAGATACAACTCCGCCTGTTACAAATATGTATTTAGTATTCATATAATCCTCAATTAATTTTTTTATTTTTATTTATTATTATCAAACATCTTAACATTATCATAAATTAGTATTAAATCAAGTAATTATTAATTTTTAATTCAATCTATTTTAAATATTTTTCAAACCAATCTGTAATTTCTTTTAATCTTCTTACCCTATGTTTTGGTTTTCCGCTTCTTGAAAGTTCATGATTTTCGCCTTTAAATAAACATATTCTAGATTCAATACCATAATATTTCAAAGCAGTAAACATTTGAAAAGCCTGACTCTGATAACATCTATAATCTTCTTCGCTATGTATAAATAATGTAGGAGTCTTTGCATTATTAGCATATTTTAATGGCGACTGTTCCCATAATTTATCAAAACCACTCCACGCATCTCCGCCTAATTCATCAGGATTGAAATAATAACCTATATCTGTAGTTCCGAAATCATCTATCCAATTTGATATAGAACGCTGAGAAGCTGCACATTTGAATCTGTCAGTATGTCCTATTATCCAATTAACCATAAATCCGCCATAAGATCCTCCAGTTACACCTACTCTGCTTTTATCTACATTAGTATATTTTTCAAGAACAATATCAGTAAACTTCATTATATCTTCATAATCAATAGTTCCGTATATTCCTCTTATATCAGCAAATGCATTTCCTTTTCCTTCGCTTCCTCTAGGATTGCAGAAAAATACAAAATAACCCATATTAGCCCAAACCTGCATTTCATTAAAAAATATTTCTCCGTAAGCAGTTTTCGGCCCTCCATGTATATCAAGTATTGCAGGATATTTTTTATTTTCATCATAATTTATTGGCTTTAATACCCAGCCGTCTATTTTAAAATTATTAGGAGTCTTGAATGAAACTTTCTCCGGTATTGATAAACTTTTTTCTTTTAATATATCTTCATTGAAATGAGTTAATTGTTTTTCTATTTCATTATTAATACAATATATTTCTTCTAGCTTCAAATCTCTGAAAGCTATAAAATATATATCATCATTAGAAACATCAAAGTAATTAACCGCTCCTTGTTTATTAGTTATATTTTTTATATTTCCTTTTAAATCTAAGCATTTAATATGGGCATTTTCATTTTCTGTGCCTACGAAATATATTTGATTTTTATAAACTCTAATATCCTTGCCGCCTCCAAAAGAACAATCGGTTCCTATCATATTACCAAGCCCGTTATCATAATGATATACAAGATTAATATTATTAGTTTCATCTATTAAATAGAAACTGCTGTTTTCATTGAGTCCGTATTTTTTCATATCTGCCATAACAGAAATAATTTTTTCTTTATTATCATTATCAATTATAAAATCAGCAAAGTATATTGCGTATTTATTAGAATCTATAATAATTTTTTCTTTTATATTATTAACATCATTTATATCATATAAACGAAGTTCTGAAGTGATAGGAGCTTTGTCTTTAAAAGAGTTTATAATACATAATACTTTACCGTCTTTATATTTAAAAGAATTAACATTACTGTATTCATCTGTAATGGCAGTTAATTTATTTTCTTTTTTATTATAATGATAGAGTCTATCCCTTTTCTTATTTGTTATACCTACATTATTAATCCAAAAAGGAATTTCATCAAATACTTCATAATCAATTTCTTCTTTAGCCCATTCTAAATAATTATCTTCTTTTCTTTTTTTATCTCTGTTAATATCATAAACTGCTTTTATCAAAAAATTATTTTCATCTATAGCATATAAATCTATTACCTCAAGTTCAATATTAAATAAACTTTCAGCCTCTCCTCCGTTTATATTGATAGAATAAATTAAAGAATAATCTATAAACTCCTCATCTTTTTTGCTTTTCAATTCTTCATCTCTTAATGATGATTTAAATATTACAGTATCATTATCAAGCCAAGAAACAAGAGAAGCATCTTTTACAGAAGTGAGCTTATAAATTTTATTTTTTTCAATATTATAAATAAAAGCATCTGAAATATAATTATTATTTTCATAATCCTGATTGCTTTTAACAAACAGTAAATTTTTATTATCCTTTGAAAGCTCTATATTTGATAAAAAATTGAATTTCAAAAAGTCTTTTATGTTTAAATTTTCCATATAAAATCCGTTATTAAAATTATTTATAAAAATATACTAATAAAAATTAACTTCAATACCTAATATATTTTTCATATAACTATTCCAAGAATTTTCTGTTAAAACATTAGAAGTATGTATAAATTGATTAGTATATAATTTATCATCAACTTTTGAAAAAATAGGTAAATAACGTTCCAAATCTTTACGCATATTTCTTAATACAAAATTAGGAACAGTATTAGGCATAGAAACAATAACATAATAATGTATATTTAAACCTAACTTGTTTGATGAATATTCTCTTATAAATGTATCTCTTGCTTTTTGTATACAATCATAAGTATATGAATGTCCTTTATCTGGTTTTCTATATACAAATTTTGAAAAGAAATTTTCTTTTTCTTCTTCTGTTTGAAGTGATGAATATTCTTCATTATAATTTTTTACCTCAATAAAAACAATTATATTATTAACATATACAATAAAATCAACATTCTTCATAAAATGAGTATAATTAGAATTCTCATCATCTATTTTTCTTACAGTGATATTAGAATTATCATCATAAATCATTTTAAAATTACTTTTCTTTTCAAATACTTCCATAATCAATTTTTAAATGCTTTTTCTATAGATTGTAAATGCTGTTCTTCAAATTTATCTTCTATTGAATTATGATGTATATTATTTAAATATTCACTGCTTTCGATTAATACACCATTATTTTTATCTTCATCAAAATAAAAAGAATGAAACTTTATTTTATCATTTTCTTTTCTTTGTAATTCAAAATCTTCTATAATAAAATTATTATGTGTAGCTAAAAATATTTGAACGCCCAATCTTGATAAACTTAGTAATATTTCAACTAAAACTCTTGTAAGTTTAGGATTTAAATTTGATTCAGGTTCATCAAAAAGAAGTATAGTATCTTTATCTATTTCTCCATTTTTTATAAGAAGCCAAAGCAAAGCAAGTTTTTTATGCCCTTCTGCCACCATTGTAAACTGCACTTCCCCAAAATCTTTATACTTAATAAAAAATACTTCATCTTTTTGAATAACGATTCCGCCTATTGCATTTTCTATTTTTTTTGTAATATCTTCTAAACACGGATCTAATTCTCTTAATTGAGGTACAAAAGCTTTATTTAAAATATCATAATATACAGACTCAAAAGATACCTCTCTTTTATTATATAAAGAAATAAAACCTTTTGAATTAGTTAAAATATCTTTGCATGGTATGTATGTAATTTTTTTATATTTAAATGTATATTCATTATCATCAAATAAACTTTCATTATCTTTTATATTATTTTTATCATAAATATAGAAGATATTATTTGAAAAAATCATATTATCTTTTATTTTAGTAT
>CASEHG010000382.1 GCA_949287565.1 uncultured Brachyspira sp. | reverse complement strand
TTTATTTGCTTGATCTATTAGGTTTAAATCATAATTAATTTTATTTATTATATTTAATAATTAACAATAAATATAATAAATAAAAATTAGTATTTATTATAAATTCAGCAATTATATTTAATATTAAAAATAGTACATAAAATTTGATTTTTGATATTTTTTTTACTATACTTGAGTTATCATGCATTACTTAGTTTTCTATGAATCAGCTTATTCTTTAAGCTTCTTTAGAAACAAATCAAATAATATAATAAATAATCTATTATATCATCAAAATAATTTCTGTTACCAAAGGAGGAATGTTTATGGGAAAAATATATAACCCAGAAAGTATTCGTAATGTCGCACTTCTAGGACATGTAGGAAGCGGTAAAACTAGCTTGAATGAAGCCTTACTCTATAGAGCTAAATCTATAGATAAAAAAGGTGAAATCGAAAGAGGAACTACAGTTAGTGACTATACAGACGAAGAAATTAAGCAAAAGATGTCCATTAGAACTTCTTTAAGTTTTATAGAATGGAATGATCATAAAATTAATTTGCTGGACATTCCTGGGTCTGGTGATTTTAGCGGTGAAATTAACCCTGCTTTAAGAGTAGCTGAATCTTGTATCGTTGTTATAGATGCAGAATTTGGTATACAAATAGAAACTGAAAAACATTGGCAAATGGCTAATAATTTCAGAAGACCTAGAATAGTATTTATCAATAAAATAGATAAAGAAATGGTTGATCATAAAGCTTTATTAGAGAAAATCGAAAATAACTTTAAAGAACCGCCTGTAGTTCCTATACAAATACCTATGGGTAATGGTAAAGATTTTAAAGGTATAATAGATGTTATTTATCATAAAGCGTTTTTCAGAGATGAACATGGAAAAATTGTAGAGGCAGAAATACCTGAAGAATATTATGAAGAGTATAGAGCAACTCGCGACAGATTAAAAGAATTGGTATGCGAAGTTGATGATAGTCTTATGGAAAGGTATTTAGACGGCGGAAAATTTACAGATGAAGAATATATCGAAGCTTTAACAAAATCTATACTTCAATATAAAGTAGTACCTATACTTTTCGGTACATCTATAAGAGATATAGGTATGGGAGCTTTACTCGATACTATTATCAGATATATGCCTTCTCCTTCTTATGTACCTGTTACAGACGGTACTGATCTTTTAACTAATGAACCTGCAACAAGAACTATATTGGGTGATAATAATCCTTTTGCAGCATTTGTATTTAAAACTACTATAGACCAATATGCTGGAAGAATATCATTCTTTAAAGTTCGTTCAGGAAGCATAAAAAGCGGAGATGAAATATACAATTCAAGAACAGGAAAGAAAGAAAAAGTTTCTCATATATATATGGCTAGAGGAAAAAAACAAATAGAAAGTGATACTATTACAGCAGGAGATATAGGAGTATTGGCAAAACTTTCAGACTGCAGAACAGGTGATACTATAAGTACTCCATCTGCTCCATTCCAATTCCTACCTCTTAAAGTACCTCAGCCTATATACTTTACAGCTATTAAAATATTGAAAAATGATATAAAAGCTCTTGAAGTTCTTGATACTATAGCTCAGGAAGATTTAACATTCAATGTAGAGTATGACAGCGAAACTAAAGAAACTATTATCAAAGCTATGGGTGCTTTACAGGTAAAATTAGCATTAGAAAGAGTAATATCTCTTACTAAAGCCGAAATAGAACAAAGCGTTCCTAGGGTAGCTTATAGAGAAACTATAAGAAAACAGGCTCAGGCTCAATATAGACATAAAAAACAATCCGGAGGAAGCGGACAATTTGGAGAAGTTCATTTAGAAGTTTCACCTCTTCCACATGACGGCGGTTTTGAATTTATAAACGATATATTTGGGGGAGCTATACCTAAACAGTATATACCGGGAGTAGAAAAAGGTATACAGGATGCATTGGCACAAGGACCTTTAGGTAAATATCCTATGGTTGATATTAAAGTAAGACTATTTGACGGTAAATACCATGATGTAGACTCTAACGAATTGTCATTTAGAATAGCAGGTTCTATGGCAGCAAAAGAAGCATTCAAAAATGCAAGCCCTGTATTATTAGAGCCTGTAATGAAAGTTACAGTTTATGTGCCTGAAGAGTTTACTGGTTCTATAATGAATGAACTTACAGGTAAAAGAGGCAAAATTTTAGGTATGGAGGCAGCATCTAATACAATACAAATGATTAAAGCCGAAGTGCCGCTATCTGAAATGCTTACTTATTCTATAGAGATGAAAGCATCTACTTCAGGAAGAGGTACTTTTGAAATGGAGCATTCTCACTATCAAGAGCTTACAGGTCCTTTAGCTGATAAGGTTATAGAGGAAAGAAAAGCATTGCTTGGCAGCGGAGAATAAAATTAGGGTTTAGTATATAAAAATAAAGTTGATATTTTTTATATACTATCATATAATATTAGAATATGTATAAAACTAGGAGATTGTATGCTCAAAATAATTGACAAAATCACAAAAGAACATGTATTTGAAGATTTGGAATCAAAAGACAAAGAATCACTTTTTAGAGCGTTAAGTGAAAAAATTGCACCAGTTGCTTCTGCATCTGCAGATGCTATCTTTGATGCATTCAAAAAACGTGAAGATGAATACACTACTAATATTGGAAACGGGGTTGCTGTTCCTCATGGAAGAATACAAGGTTATGGAAAAACAGATATATTCGTTGGTTTCTTAAAAAATGAAATTAACTACGATTCAGACTCTGATGAAAAAAGCCCTGTTAAACTTGTATTTGCAATACTTTCAGATCTTGATAACCCTCAAGATTATCTTTTAAATCTTTCTCAAATTTTCTTCTTAGTTAACCAAAAAGAAATACTTGATAAAGTAATGGCTACTAAAAGCTATGATGAACTTGCTACTGTTTTAGAATCATTCAAAAAATTAGATGAAAAATTTGAAGCTGAAAAACAAATCAAATTCTTAATCGAACTTGAAAGAGCTGAAATACAAATCAAAGCTTATGAACTTTATAGTTCTACTCACTCTCAGCAAAAATCTGATGTTGTTTTAGAAGAGTACAAAAAATATAAAGATACTATTCTTAGCAAAATAGATGTTGCTGTTTTAGAAAATTATAAGAGAATTAAAGAAAATAAAGGTGAGGCTTTAGCTAAAATTGAAAATTACAAATGCAGTGCTTGTAATGTAGCTATACCTAAAATGACTGTTAATGAAGTTAGAAGACAAAATCAAATTATTATGTGTTTCCACTGCGGAAGAATATTATTCACTACTGACTGATAACATTAATGATAAGTAATTTATTAAAAATATGGACAGCTAAAAGAAATATTTTAATAATACTTCTTTTAGCTTTCCTTTATATTTCATGTTCGCCTAATAAACCTAGCTCAAGCATTTCTGAGTTTTATAATTACCCTAATCCATTTAGTCCGTCTAAAGAGAATACTACTTATAAAGTTTCTATTAATAGCGGAGAAATTATAAGTGCTAAAGTAGAAATATACTCTCAAAACGGCGATTTAATGGACTCAAAAGATTTAATTGTTGACACTTCAAAGAAAACAGCTACTTGTATATGGTCTGGACTTGATAAAAATGGAAAATATCTTCCTTCTGCTGTTTATGATGCTAAAGTAATAGTAAAAGATAATCAAGATTCCACATTTACAGCTGAATTCAAAACTTCTATAAGATAAAAACTAATATATACCTAAACAACTATATTTTATCAATCTTTGCTTTTTTATGAATATAAATTATTATTTTTTATAATACTAAATATTATCTAATATTAGTTAAATATCTTTTATATGTAAGATAAATTATTATTTTTTGTGCAATAATAAGTAATCAGCCGCACCTACATTTGACTATCTGTAATATTAAGAAATACGGTGCGGGTTGCCACTACGGCTAGTAGTTGACAAACTTAAAAATTTTCAGTATATATAAAATATAAACAGTTATTTTTTTATTTATATAATAAAAAAATCAGCTGACAACTAAATTATCAGCTGATCCTTTATAGCTTTAAAAGTTATAACATAACTATATTTTTTATGAATTAGAATTTTTTATTTTTTCTATCCAACTATTATATTCTTCATCTGATATTTCATCTAGTATTTTCACATAAGGTTTCAATTTCTGATGAGGTTTTGTGAAGTAGCTTATATCCCATTTTACAGGTTTTGCCCACATTCCTTCACTATCCATAATCAATATATGAGTGCCGTCCAAGTCAGGAATTTCTTCAGGGGACATATCGCTGTATAATATTTTGTAGCAATCCAATTCTCCATTCTCATCTTCAATATTATAAGTACCGTCTTTTTGAAGAGCATACATAGTGTAGTATTGCTGATGTGCCTCTGCTTCCATTAATTCCTGAGGATGCTCATTTCCAGTGGCTATATTATAAATAGTTTCATTGAACTCATAATTATCTATGCCGTATCTTTTTAATAATCCTTTTTTATATAATTCTGCTTCTAATAAAGTTATAAGATAGTAGCCATTACTCATATCTGAAGCCTCTATATAAAAACCTCTCTGAACTTTAGGTGAAAGAACTAAAATTTTTGTTTTATAGCATGCTTCTATACCAATATGTACATAAGATAAAGCATTAACATAACCTTCTAAATATTCTATATGATCCTCAAGTCCTAAATTGATAAAATACTTTCTTAAATCCTGATTAGAACATATAACAGTCATAACAGGAGGTATCATCATATCAATTCCAATAAATGCCTCTAAAGGTTTATAATCTAATCTGTACATAATATCCATATTAATGCGGGCTATATCATCATCGGTAAGATCATCTTCATCTACATTGTAAAGCTGTGCGGCGTTCTCTATGAAACGGCAGGCATTATCTATATTTCTAAAAAATAAATTAATAATATTTTTACCTATTTCATCATCTATTATATCTTCATGATGAAGTGAATGTCCTACAAAATTAGCAGCATAATATGATTTTAATATATCCATATTTTCAAATTCTGATGCTATCTGTCTGCATATATCCAATTCTTTCTCATGATTTTCTTTTACATATTCTTTTAATTTCAAAAATTTCTCATTTTGAGATATAAGTTTTTTATTTACTACCTCTTCAATATTTGATTTTTGCTTAGTGTAGTCAATATACTCTTTTACTATGTCTTCCATTGATAATATCTCCTAACATTTTTTATATATATTATATCATAAAAATTGAATATAAGGTATAAGTAAAACAAGTAAAATCGAATAAATTAATGCAGGAAGGAAATCTCCTGTTTTTATTTTGGCTAATTTCAATAAATTTATTCCTATCATCATAACTGTAGCACCTCCTACAGCGGAAACTTCATTAAGCATAGTTTCAGAAACATAAGACTCTAAAAAAGATGAAAGTATAGTCAAAGCCCCTTGATAAACAAATATGCTTATTATTGAAAAAGCAACGCCTATACCATAAACTGTAGACATAAATACTGCAACAAATCCGTCTATTACGCTTTTTGTAAATATTAAATCATATACACCTTGAGTTCCTGCCTGAAATGAACCTACTATAGACATTGAACCTGAACAAAAAAGTATTGAGGACGTAAGAAAACCTAAAGCAAAATTGCCTGAATTCTCTTTGAAAGCAAATTTATTTTTTAAAAACTCTCCAAATAATTCTATTTTTTCTTCTATCCTAAAAAATGTACCAGTAACTCCTCCAAGCATAATTGATACTGCAAATATTAATATATGCTTTGTAGTTATAGCCATAGTTATACCGATAGTAAGAGATATTATACCGGCAGCAATAAAAACAGGCTCTTCATACCTTTTTGATAATTTATTTTTGAATGCAAAACCTATAATAGAACCAACAAGTACAGCTATCATATTAACGAAAACGGCTATCATATTTTAATCCTAACATTATTATAATATATAATTTGCTATATAAATAAAATAATATAATACTTCTTTTTGTTTTTATCAATAGTAATTTTTAAATATAATCAATGATACAATCATAAAATTTTTTAAAAGTATTATCAATATTATCTTCCCAAGTATTATGTGTGAATATAATATGTGCTGATTCTCTGTATAAGCTATCTCTTTGTTTAGATAATTCTAATAATTTATTTTTATCCTTAGCTAGAAGAGGTCTTTCTGTAGGGTCAATATTTTGAAGTATAATATCAGGATTTCTATCTATAAAAATAGTTAATCCTTTATCTTTCATGATATTTCTATTTTTTTCAGCTAGAACTATACCGCCTCCTGTGGATATAACGGCATTATTTAAATTGCTTAATTCTTCAAGAACTTCGCTTTCAATATTTCTAAAATAAGCCTCTCCATTTTCAGCAAAAATATTTGTTATAGTCCTACCCTCTTTATGCTCTATAAAAGAATCCATATCGTACAAATCATAATTTAATTTTTCAGCAAGCATTTTTGATAATGCACTTTTTCCGCATCCGGGTAAACCTACAATAAATATAATATTATTATTCTTTATATTATTCATTATACACACCTAAAACAATTAAATTTTCTACACTATTTTTTAATTCTTCAAATTCTTCTTTACTTTTTTCAAAGTCACCTGTCATATCAATATAAAAATAATACTGCCATTTTCTTTCAACATGCGGACGGCTTACTATAGAAGTTAAATTAAAACTTTTCAATTTATTCAAAGAATCTGCCAAACTGCCATTTTCATGAGGAAGTAAGAATCTTATAGTCATCTTATTGCCTTTTTTCAAAGCATTATCATAATTAGCAACTATAATAAAACGAGTTGTATTTCCTTTAATATTTTCAATATTTTCTTCAAGCATTTCTAAATTATAAATTTTACAAGCATGCTTATTAGAAATTGAAGCCAATTCCTTATCATCTCCATTAGAAACTATAAATGCCGCTTCTGCTGTATTGGATGCTGTTATCTCTTCAAAATTATTTTCTTTTATAAAATTAGAACATTGCTTCAAAGCCTGATGATGAGATATAACTTTTTTAATATCCTTTATACTAGCACCTTTTTTTGCCATAAGTCCGTATTCTATAGGAAGATAAACCTCTCCTACTATTTTACAATTATAATCTGCAAGTATATCCAACACTTCATTAACCATTCCTGTAGAAGAATTTTCTAAAGGTAAAACTCCGTAATAACATTCTCCGCTTCTTATACTCTCAAGCACATCATCAAAATGTTCTTTCTTTATAAGTTTAGCATTCTCTCCGAAAAATTTTAAAGCAGCTTCATGTCCGTTTCCGCCCTCTCTGCCCTGATACACTATTTTTTCATCGTATTTTATATTTTCTTTATCATCTTCTTTTTTATCTTCTTCAGCATTATATTCATCAATCAAATGTTTCTGAAGCTGTTTTGATGTATACATTATATCATTATAAATAGTAGTAATTAAACTAGACAATTCTTTATTTTCAAGCAATTCTATTTTTTTTGCTATAACTTCTTTTTCTCTTTTTGGATCGAATATAGGGGCATTATATTTCTTTTTTGTCTCCCCTACTTTCAAACTTACTTTCATTCTTTCATCTATCAAATTTACTATTTGCTTATCTATTCTATCAATATCTTTTCTTAATTCCTGTAATTCATCATTAAGCATAGTTATATCCTTTTATAGTTTTTAATATTTAAGATTATACTAAATAGATTTCAAATTGTAAAGCTGTAAATTTAATAAAAGCTAGGGCGGGTGCTGTAATATCTATACAAAACAAAATAGATTAACAAATATAATAGGGGGAATTAGAAAAAATTCAAAATAAAATTTATTTATAAACTAATAATTTAAAATTCATGATTTACTCTTAAATAATTATTTTATTTATGCTTATAGTTAATTATAAAAAAGTATTACCACAAAAGCATTTATTAAATTCACAGTTTATACCTAAACAACTAT
>CASEHG010000381.1 GCA_949287565.1 uncultured Brachyspira sp. | reverse complement strand
TCTACATTAGTTATTCCTGAAATACCAAATTTTGAAACTAATATATTAACTACATTAGGCGATAAGAATCCAGGAACTGTAGGTCCAAGATGAATATTTTTAACTCCTAAATATAAAAGAGAAAGTAAAACTATTACAGCCTTCTGTTCATACCAAGCTATATTATAAACTATAGGTAAATCATTAATATCTTCCAAGCCAAATAAATCTTTAAGTCCCAAAGCAATAACCGCTAATGAATAAGAATCATTACATTGTCCTGCATCCAATACTCTAGGTATACCGTTAATATCTCCTAAATTCAATTTATTATATCTATATTTAGCACAGCCTGCAGTTAATATTACAGTGTCTTTAGGAAGTTTTTTAGCAAATTCCGTATAGTATTCTCTCTCTTTATGTCTTCCGTCACAACCTCCCATTACAATAAATCTTTTTATAGCACCAGATTTAACAGCTTCAGCTATCTTATCTTTAAGTGATAAAACATGATTATGAGCGAATCCTCCTACTATAAATCCGCTTTCTATTTCTTTAGGTGCCTTACATTTTTTTGCATGCTCTATTATAGGACTAAAATCTTTATCATTTTCTTTATCAGTATGACTTTCTATATGTTTTAATCCCTCAAAACCAGCAGCACCTGTTGTATATACTCTATCTTTATAGCTTTCTAAAGGCGGAACTATACAGTTTGTAGTCATAAGTATCGGACCATTAAAGTTTTCAAAATCTTTTCTTTGATCCCACCAAGCTCCTCCGTAATTTCCTACAAAATGTTTATATTTTTTTAATTCCGGATAATAATGAGCAGGAAGCATCTCTGAATGAGTATATACATCTACTCCTGTACCTTCTGTTTGTTTTAATAATATTTCTATATCTTTTAAATCATGGCCTGAAACTAATATACCCGGATTTGTACCAACGCCTATATTTACTTTTGTAATTTCTGGGTTGCCGTAAGTAGAAGTATTAGCCTTATCAAGTAAAGCCATTCCATCAACTCCATTTTTTCCTGTTTCAAGCACCAATGACAAAAGCTCATCAGCATTTATATCATTTCTTAATGTTTCATTTAAAGCTCTTTGTATGAATGCATCCGCTTCTTCATTCTCATAATCAAGCATATTTGCATGCCTCATATAAGCACTTAATCCCTTAACTCCGTATATAACAGTTTCTTTTAAACTTCTTATATCTTCATTTTTTTCCTCTAGTATGCCCACAGTTTTTGATTTAGCATCCATATCTTCTTTTCTTTTAGGAGTCCATAAAGATTCTTCAAGTATTAATGATTTATCCTTTACTTGATTTGCTAATTCATTACAAAGTTTTGAAGTATATTCTATTCTTTTATAAAAAACTTCTTTATCAAAATTAGCATTTGTTATTGTAGTAAATAAGTTGAACGTTACATCATGATTAATTTTTTTATCTACTTTTCCACCTTCTTTTCTTATAGCAGTTGTTATATTAGAAAGTCCTTTAGTTACATGTACAAGTAAATCTTCTAAATATGCTAAGTCTGGCTTTTTACCGCATACTCCTGATACAACACAGCCTGTATTATTCATTGTTTCCTGACATTGATAACAAAACATTTTATTGTCCATTTAATCCTCCATTTATTTTTTGTGTTTTGATTTTTTATTATCTGTTTTACTTATCTTGAAATCCTTATCTAATAAATAATGATCTTTGATAGTATGACTTTCCATATAATTTTTGAATTTTCTATTTATATCATTAACTAAATCACCCATTATACAGCTTGAACAATATTTATCGCATTTAGAATGAAACAAACAGCTCCTTTCCCAATTCTTACCCTCTATAACTTCATATATTTCAAGAAATGAAGTATTTTCTTTTCCTTCAGCTATTCTGAATCCTCCAGCAGGACCTTTTGAAGATATAAGATATCCAGCCTTTACAAGTGTTTGAAGAACTTTTGATAAATGATTTGAAGATACATCAAATCTATCTGCTATATCCTTTAAAGATGCGAAATCTTTTATAGATATATATACAACAGAATGTAATGCTATAGCTGAAGCTTCTGATATTTGAATCATTCTAAGTTCCTTATTTAGTATATTAGTACTATAATACTAAATTACTTTTTTGTCAATATATATTAATAAAAAAATTAAACTTATAATTTATTATATCTTAATATAGAAGCAATATAGTTTATTTATCAAAATTTCAAGACAGATGAACATTCACAGATCCAGACAAATTACGAAACGATAACAGATAATATATTATATAATACTTTATATGTAAAAAAGCAAACTATGCGACAGTTTTTGTCATAAAAATGTGTTATACTATATAGCATATATTTAGTTTTAAGGATTATATATGACAGAAACAACTAATCAAGGAAATAATAATAAATCTGTAAAAATGTGCTCTATAGTGGAGTTATTAAAGTATAATTTCGTTATACCTAGTTATCAGCGAGGGTATAGATGGGATGAAATACAGGTAAACGATTTGCTCAACGATATTTATGAGTTTCATCAAAATAATAATGAAGGTTTTTATTGTCTTCAGCCTCTTGTATTAAAAGAAATATCAGATGAATTAAAACTTGAAAATAAAGATAATGTATACGAAGTTATAGACGGGCAGCAGAGATTAACAACTATTTATTTAATATTAAAATATTTTAAAAGTAAGAATATTATTAAAGAAAATATATACACAATAACTTATAGTACAAGGAAAGATTCTAAAATTTTTTTGGAAGAAACATTAACAGATAAAGAATTGTCCGAAAAAGAAAAAGAACAATACATAACACATATCGATTTTGAATATATCTATAATGCATATCATACAATAAAAAAATGGTTTGAAAACAATAAAGAAAATAAATGTAAAGATGAAAACAAAAGCATAGAAGAAATTATAAAATATATTCTATTGGATAGAGAAAAAGTACAATTTATATGGTATGAACCTAAACCTAGTGATAACACTAAGGCTATAGAAATTTTTACAAGAATAAATATAGGAAAAATTCCTCTTACTAATTCTGAACTTATTAAAGCTTTATTTTTACAGAAAGCTAATTTCAAACCTGATGAAAATTTTGATGAAGCTTTATATGAACATACTCAAATAGAAATTGCAAGCGAATGGGATTATATAGAAAATACATTGCAAGATGATAGATTTTGGGGATTCATTAATAATGATATGGATAAAAAATATAATAGGATAGATTATATTTTTGAAATAGTTTCAGATAAATTGTTAGAAAAAGATAAACAAGATAAAAAAATATCTGAAGAAAATTTAAAAGAAATAGGAGAAGATGGTTATAAAACTTTCAGATATTTTTACAAAAAGTGGAAAGACAATAAAGATAAAATGTCTTTTATGCAAGATATTTGGAAAGAAATAAGATACTGTTTTTATGCTATGAATAAATGGTATAACAATTTGACTTTATATCATTATATTGGCTATATAATATATTGGTCTAAAGATACAAAAAAAGATATTATTGAATTATATAATTCATATAGCAATAACACAAAAGTAGAGTTCCATAATAAATTAAGTGATAGAATAAAGTTAATATTAAAAAACATTAAATATTATAATGAAAATAATAAGTGTAATATTTACTATGATAATAAAACTAGAGACAATATAAGAAAGTTGCTTTTACTATATAATATAGAGTATATGTTAAAAAACAATAATTCTTATTCAAAATTTCCTTTTGATTTATTTAAGAAACAAAAATGGGATATTGAACATATAGAGCCTAAAACCCCACAGTCTGAAGATGAATTAGAACAGTATATAAAAAGCATATTAGAAAATGAATATGTTAAAAATAAATTAAATACTTTGAATAATGAATTTAAAAATATAAAAGATGAAGATAAAAATAGAAATAAAAAATTATCTGATTTATATAAAAAAATAAAAAAAGAATTTTCGAGTGATGAAAATATTATAGATGAAGAATTAGAAAATTATTTAGGTAATTTAGTATTACTTGATAGTAAAACTAATAGAGAATATCATAATGCATTCTTTGCTATTAAAAGAAAAATAATAATAGATAAAGATAAAAATAATAATATAGAGAATTTCATTCCTATATGTACTAAATATATATTTTTAAAATATT
>CASEHG010000380.1 GCA_949287565.1 uncultured Brachyspira sp. | reverse complement strand
TATGATTCTGGAGATTATAGAGAAGAAAAAAATTATATCTTTGAATCTTCAAAAGATGGAACTAATGCTTATTATTATGAAACTTATAATATACAAGATAAGTACGAAAAAGGACCAAGTAATATAGCTACAAATTATAAAGGATTTTCAGTAAAAAACGGAATTCTTTATGAGGATAATTATGAAGGTTATGAAAGCGACCCTAATGAAACTATAATTACTAAATGGGAAAAAGAAAATTATTATTCTAATTACTATTACAGAGAAGTAAAAGAAAATCCTAACTTTGATAATTTCCCTTATGAGAATAAAGCAGATGTAACTTTTGAATCATATAATGAAAGACAGCAAGGTATATTAATATCAGAATCAGAGTATAAACCAGAAGAAGTAGGTAATATTAATACTTATAATTTTAACGGTATATATTCAAATAATAATTCTTCTATAGAATTAAAGAAAAATAATGATGAAACTTTCTACTTATATGCTATTAATATAACTACAGATGAAAACGGACAAACAGTAACTAATATTCAAAGCACAGATACAGATAAAATGATATTACAAGAAAATCAGTATGTTGAGCCTCATTGCGCTATAGGTTCTCATACTTTAGATTATGAAGAGACTGTAGGAATGGATGGCGGTTATATTATATCTATTCAGCCTATAAATGCTGATACTATTATGGTAACAGAGCCTAATGGAAGCTATGGATTTACCGGCATATATAAAAAAGCTCCTGAAATGGCAGATGCCATAGATGCTAATGATAAAAGCACTAAAGAAAAAGCATATTATAATGCTTGCAGATGGTATGCTGAAAATTACAGTGAATTAAATGATATTTTTAATAAAATTGTAGATTTCGATTTTGAGGGCGGCGGATATTATGAGATTAATATGGAGAATGTATATCTCTATATAGCTAAATTTAAAAACTCTGGATATTTTTCTGACAATTATATTAAAAATTTAGAAAATAGTTTTGAAGAAATAAAAAAGAATTTGGAAGAAAATAAACAAAGCGATGGAACTGTTGATGGTATGGAAGCAGACTGGTTTTTAGCTACACAAGAGATTGATTATTATCTTAATATTATAACTAATGAAATGAATCTTGGAGATATAGTACCTTATGGCGATAAAGGAGATTCTTTATGCATAAGTAATGAAGCAGGAGAGTCTGTTATTTTAGAGGTTAAAAAATATGGTGATGAATGGTTAATTGAATAATGAATATTTTATTATAGAAAGTTATTTATTATAAATGTATAGTAAATTTTATTATGAGTGTCTTATTTATAAAGGCACTCATAATTTTTTAACAGTTTTATTAATTACTTATTCTTTTTATAAGCATTATATTCTTCATCAGTAACATGTTCTAACCAAGTAACATTGTTGCCGTCTTTATCTCCAGTGATAGCGATATGCTTCATTTTGCAGTCAGGTGAAGCACCATGCCAATGTTTTTTATCTTTTGGGCAGTAAAGAGCCTCTCCAGCATGAAACTCTAAAACTTCTCCGCCTTCTTCCTGAGTAAGTCCTATACCTTCAACTACAACTAAATGCTGTCCGCAAGGGTGAGTATGCCATGCAGTTCTGGCACCTGCTTCAAATGTTACATAAGCTACAGAGAAATGTGAATCTTCATTAGGCTCTGTAAGAATTTCTACTTCAACATCTCCTGTAAAATATTCTTTTGCTCCTTTGAATTTTTTACCTTCTCCGTTTTTTATAAATATAGTTTTTTCTGGTGATTTTGGATATTCATAATCTGACATTTTATTTCTCCTTTTTTATTTTAATTATTTGTGGTGGCTTTGCCCATACGCCCCTAGTTCTTTTGTTGGCACAGGCGAAGCCCGCCTCGCTGTGCGTGCCTTCGGCAGGCGAGAAACTTATATCCTCGACAAGCTCGGATACGCTTCGCGAAAGACTGCATTTTTATATAATCTATTAATATGAAATATAAATTACATCATTTTATTTTTACAAATATATCTTTGATCCATTTCTTTATTTCATTTTCAGCACTTGATGCAGAACTTCCGTATACACTTAATATTTTAGCCACTTGTTTAGATTTTGATTCTTTTTCTATATCTCTTTTAATGCTTCCTGACCCTCCGCCTCCATGAGTACAGAAAGGCATTATTATTTTATTAGAGAAATCAAAACTATTTAAAAATGTATTTACAGGAGGCGCCATAGTATTCCACCAATTTGGGCTTCCTATAAATATAACATCATAATCATCTATGCTTTTTATATTGTTTTTTAATTTTGGTTTTATATTACTGTTTATATCTCTTTTAGCTTCGTTTAAAACTGTGTTATAACTTTGTGAATACGGCTTTTCTGGTTCTGTATAGAAAAAATCTATTTCAGCATTTGAAAATTCTGATTTTATAACTTTTCCTATAAACTCAGCAAGTTTTTTAGTGTTTGATGAATGTGAATAATATGCTATTAATGCTTTCATTTTAAATTCCTATTATTGTTATCAATAAACTCGCTTTAGATTAGCTAATAACTAAAGTTATTAGCTGCTCGTTTATTTTATTATTGTTATCAATAAACTCGCTTTAGATTAGCTAATAACTAAAATTATTGGCTGCTCGTTTATTTTTATTATTGCTTATTTTATTTAATATAATTATTTTTTAACAAATTAATAAGTATTTACTATATTTTATAATTTATACTAGTCATTACAAATAATTAAAATAAGGAATTAATTTTTTATAAAATATAGTTTTTTATGTATATACCTAAACAACTAT
>CASEHG010000379.1 GCA_949287565.1 uncultured Brachyspira sp. | reverse complement strand
AAGAACCTTTTACATATAATTATGACAGTGAATTTTACAAAACATTCAAAATTATAAAAAATATACTTAAATGATTATTTTATGTAAAATTGTTTTACTAATATTAATTTTTCAAATTTCTATTTTATTGGTTTAAGTTTATACATTGTAAAATTAGATAGGAATTAAAAATATGCAGGCTTTTTTATTAATATTATTGTATATATTTTTGTCTTTTCCTATTTATGCTGAAGATGAGATTCTAGCTGAAGATGAAATTCCATTTGACTATGAAATTATACAAGAAGAAACAAATGAAATTCAAGCATCTCATAAAGAAAAGCAATTTCTTTTGGACAAATCAATATATATAAGAAAAAGTCAAATAAAATCATCCAAATCAAAAAATATGGCAGAGCTTATAAAAGAATATTCTAATATAGATATAAAAAATAAAACAGTATATTCTCAGTCTACATTTATATTGAATGGTAAAGTACTTAATAATGATGAAAAAAAAATATATTTATTTTTGTATGATAAAAATAATATAGATTCAATAAATATTAATTATTATGCTTCAAGAGGAAGAATAGTATACGATATCTTAAGTAAGAAATATTCTAAATCTGAAGAGCTTTTATATACAAAATTATCAAGAGATATTAAACTTGAGTCGGATAAAACTATTAAGTATGTAAAAACTCAAACTAATGAAAGTAAATCTTCTGGTAAAATGAATTTGCTTGAGTATAATATAAAAAATCAAAATAATAGTTCATTAAATTTTAATTTAGATACTTCAGGAGAGGAAAGAGGATTTAGCAGTAAGAAAAGTAAAACTGCAGATTTCAGATCATATGTGAATGGAAATGTTAATTTTAATGTAAATCCTATAAAACAGATAAGTGTAACAGGAAGATATTTTGTTAATATGCAAACTGATATTGCATTATTAAATAGGGGATACACTAATAATATAAAAAATCAGAATTTATATCAGGGCGGTAATATTAAATTATCATTAAAACCACATGATATAGTTACTCTTGAAGCTTTATATTTTATAAGCTCTAAAAAAGATTTACTTACAAATAATAATCAATATCTTACAACTCAAGGAAGTAAAACTAGTATAATATTTAATATACCAATAAAAGATATTAGTTCAACTATAAGAATAAAAGGTAATTATTCATATTTAGTTGGTAAAAATTTATATAATGTAAGTGTAAATAATAATGATTTGCCAGGACTTCCAAGACATCAATTTAATACTTCTTTAGAATATATATATAGCCGAAATAATGATTTTGAATCAAGCATACTTCTCAATGTACAATATATAGGAGATCAATATAATAATACAACGAAATCTGAAGTTGATAAATCTTATACTACATTTGATGTAATAAGTTCATTTGTATTTAAAAAAGATATATCATTAAAATTTGGAGTGAAAAATGTATTAGATGTTAAGTATGAAACTATTAAAGGTTATCCTATATCAAGCAGAGAATATTTTGTAAATGTTTCAGCAAAATTACGATAATAATTAAGTTAAGTAATCTATTAAAAAACAATTATGGAAATATTATGAAAAAAACATTTCTTATTATCGATGCATTCGGTATACTTTACAGATACCATTTTATTTTTTTGAAAAGACCTCTTTTAAACTCTAAGGGGCAAAATGTTTCATCTATTAATGGTTTTATGAGAACTTATTTCTCACTTATAAATACATATCCTGCTGAATACGTTGCTATAGCTTTGGACAGTTCTAGAAAAACTTTTAGAAATGAAATATATAAAGAGTATAAAGAGAATAGAGAGAGTATGCCTGATGATTTAAGAAGTCAGATACCTATACTTTATAATTTGATAGATGCTTTAGGTATATCTAGAATAGTACTCGAGAATTATGAGGCTGATGATATAGTTGGTACTATTGCTGAGAAAAATAAAAAAGAGAATATAAAAACTATTATTTATTCTCCTGATAAAGATATACTTCAGCTTGTTTGCGATGATGTAAGAGTGGTTGCCAGCAATAAAGATAATGAGTTAATGGAATATGATGCTGAGGCTGTTAAAGAAAAGAGAGGAGTTTATCCTAATCAAATAATAGATTTACTTGCTCTTATGGGTGATGCTTCTGATAATATACCTGGAGTTAAAGGAGTAGGAGAGAAGACTGCTTTAAAACTTCTTGAAGAATATAAAAGTTTAGATGGTATATATGAGAATATTGATTCTATTAAAGGAAAGATACAAGAAAAGCTGTTAGAATCAAAAGATATGGCATATATGAGCTATAAACTTGCTACAATTGAAAGAGATATTAAAGATTTTAATTTAGATTATAATGAGATAGCAAGCAGTAAAATAAATATTGATGAAGTTAATAAAATATTAGATGAATTAGAATTAAAACAAATAAGAGATAAAATCAATTCATATATATATGGTTCTTCTTCAAATAAAAAAGCTGAAAAAGTAAAAATATCTGATGAAAAAACAAATAGCAATGATACAGCAAAAGAAGAAAGTACTATACTTAGTGCTAAAGATAATAAGGCTAGTTATTATTTAATAGAAAATGAAACAGAATTAGAAAATCTTTTAAAAGATGTTAACAGTAAAAAACTTGTATGTGTGGATTTTGAAACTACAGGACTCGATACTTTCAAAGATACTATAATAGGAATTTCATTTGCCATAAAATCTAATGAAGCATTTTATTTAGATTTAAGCGGAAGAACTAATATTGATAAAGATAAATGTATGAATCTTGTATTTGATACTTTAGCTAAAGAAGATATAAAGGTTATAGGACATAATCTTAAATATGAATACAAAATGATGAGAGCTATTGGTAAAAGTTTAGGCAATATGTACTTTGATACTATGGTTGCTGCATATTTGATTAATCCCACAAGAGGAAGATATAATATGGATGATTTAGCTATGGCTTATCTTTCATACAATACAATCAAATACAGCGATTTAACTGATAATGCTAAAAAGACATTATTAGATGCACCTTTAAAAGATGTTGTTGAGTATGCTTGCGAAGATGCTGACGTAACATTTAGATTCTATGAATGTTTTGCCCCGCTTTTAAAAACTCATAATCTTGAAGAATTATTTTTTAATATAGAAATGCCTTTAGTTAGCGTACTTGCTGATATGGAATTTGACGGTGTTTATATAAGCAGTGAAAGAATGAAAGCATTATCCGATGAGTATACTTCACTATTAGAAAAGACTAAAGAGAAAATATATAAAGAAGCAGGAGAAGAATTTAATTTACAATCTCCTAAACAGCTTGAATATATACTGTTTGATAAAATGGGAATACCTCCAACTAAAAAAACTAAAACAGGTTTCTCAACCGATGAAGAAGTATTAACAGAGCTTTCTCAAAAATACAAAATAGCAGAATACATGCTTACATATAGAAAATATGCAAAATTAAAAAATACTTATCTTGATGTTTTCCCTACTTTGATAAATGAAAAAACAGGAAGAATACATGCTTCATTCAATCAAACTGTAACAGCTACAGGACGTTTATCATCATCAGAGCCTAATTTGCAGAATATTCCGGTGAGAGGAGAAGAGGGCAGGGAGATAAGAAATACATTCATACCTGAAAAAGGTAATTTACTTATAGCAGCAGACTATTCACAAATAGAATTAAGATTATTGGCACATTTTAGTAATGATCCTGCATTAGTTGAGGCTTTCAAAAATAATGATGATATTCACAGAAAAACAGCAATGAAAATATATTCAGTCAGCAAAGAGCATGTAACTGCTTCAATGAGAAATATTGCTAAGATAATAAACTTCTCTATTATTTACGGTAAAACAGCATTCGGACTTTCAAAAGAGCTTGGAATAAAAAGAAAAGAAGCTGAAGATTTTATAAAAGGATATTTTTCAACATATTCAAGAGTAAAACCTTTCTGTGAGGAAGTAGTTGAAGAAGTTAGAAATAAAGGTTATGTAAGAACTATGTGCGGAAGGATTAGGGATTTATCAAAGACTATCAATTCTTCAAATGCTATGGCTAGAAATGAGGCTGAAAGAATGGCTTTAAATACTCTTATTCAGGGAAGTGCTGCGGATATGATAAAAGTTGCTATGGTTGCTATACATAAAGAGTTTAAAAATCATTTAAAGACTGCAAAAATAGTTATGCAAGTTCATGACGAATTAGTAGTTGAAGTTTCTGAAAAAGAGGCTGACAAGGCTATGACTATAATGAAAGAGATAATGGAGCATTCTGTCAAAGCTAATGTACCTATAATTGTTGATATACATAAAGGAAATAGCTGGGGAGAGGTTCATTAATATTTGAATTTTTTAAAGAAAAAGAGTATTTTATTTTTTATATAAAGACTCTTTTTCTTAAATAAAAATTAATAAATCATTGTTATATATTTATTATTTTTGATGTGCTTTATAAAAAACAATAAAAAATAAATCTATTATGTATCAATAGTTTTTGTAATATTAATATTATTCTATAGTATATACATAAACAACTATATTTTGTCAAAAATAATTTTTTTAATTTAAAATATTTGCAGGGCTTTGCCCCGCACCCCACTTCTTTTGTTGCCACAAAGAAGCAAAAAGGCTATATTT
>CASEHG010000378.1 GCA_949287565.1 uncultured Brachyspira sp. | reverse complement strand
TTTAAATGAATTTCTATTACAGAACTGCTATTATTACCATTATCAATATTTATATGAAAAACTTCCTTATTAACTTTACCTTTTACGAATGATAATTCTTTATTTGATAATGGTTTATCAAGTTCAAAACTAGCATAAGTTCTAGTATTTCTTTCCTTATATTCAAATAAACGAATTTTATCTTTTAAAAGTTCATTTATAATATCTACTACTTTTTCTAATTTTTTTATTTCTTCTTGTCTAAAGTCTTCATATTCAGGTAATTCTTCATGTTCTTTTGATTTATCAACTCTATTCCTATATTCTCTATCAAATTTTGTTTTGATATTTTTTACAGTAAAATAAGTATTACTTAAATCTAATAAAGGACAAATTTTCCTCTTTATTTCACCACTTGTATAACATGACAATTTTTTATAAATAACAGTATCTCTAAAAATTGGATAACCTATATTAGGGAATATTATCGTTTTATAATGAAAATTTTTAACTTCATCCGGCGTTAGCAAATCTCTTGCTATTAAAGATGTTGACTTATTACCATTATAATTTGTTAAACTTACAGATTGACTAATAGAAGAAAACTCTATTGTCTTTTTACCTAACCTTTTTGAAATTGCTTCTGCTGTATCCATTGTATTAGTTTTTAAATAAGCAAGACCTGAGTTATCTAAAATAATTTGTGCTACTTCTTTACCATAGACATTATCTAATTGTGATAAACTTTGAATAAACAAATGATATCTTAACCATCTAGATCTTGCTACGGATATAATTGACTCAATATATATAAAACCTATTAAGAAAACAATTAAAAATACTAATAGTAAAATAAGGGATATACTCATAATATATCCCCTACCAATCTTTTACTACAAATCATAATTCTCCTTACTGAAAATAAGATTACTTTTGGATTGTCAACACTTTGGATTGTCAACACTTTTTTGGACAATTTTTCCATTATAATCAGCAACCATTGCTAATTTAGGTGTCCCGACAAACCAAGCTTCCATTAGTTTAAAAGCTCTTTTACCAACTCTTACAATTTCTTTTTGTTTCCCGTCTTTCATAGGTCGTATCATTATTTCATTTTTTTCTACCATAAAAAATATCTCCTCCATAATAACAAATCGCCAAATTGTAATTTGTATTACTCTTTATCTTTTTTGTTATTTCTATATAATATACTAAATGTTAGTGTAAATAACATTGGTATAACTGAATAACCAGCATTATCTAATTTATGAGTGATTACCAGGTATCCACTAATTAAAGTCAAAATTGCAAATACAAAACTTAAAATCAAAAATATTTTCACCTTTAATTTTTCTTTATTCATAACTTTCATATCTCCCCTATATATTATAATTTGTTATTAAATAATTGAGAAAACAATCAATAAAATTCCAACTATCACAAAAATTCCACCCCATATTCTAAGAATAATTTTCATTTTAGGATTTTTTAATAATTTATCTGGAATTCTAGGGCTTTTAAGTTTCATAAAAAATTGAGGAACTAATAACATAAAAATTGCAACTATTGTAATTAAAATTCCTGTAATTAACATACAATACCTCCCTCCATAAATTACTATTTATCT
>CASEHG010000377.1 GCA_949287565.1 uncultured Brachyspira sp. | reverse complement strand
TTCTTTATTTATTATAACATCAATGATATTTATTTCCTGTTCTTCAGGAGGTTCTAATTCTAATGCAGCAGCAGGAGATAAAGTATTTAAAATAGGAATACTTCAATTAATAGAACATGATGCATTAGATGCTTCATACAGAGGTTTTGTTGATGGACTTAAAGAAGCAGGATATGAAGATGGTAAAAATATTATTATAGATTATCAAAATGCTCAAGGAGAACAGGCAAACTGTGTAACTATAGGACAAAAGTTCGTTAATGATAAAAGCGATTTGATTTTGGCAATAGCAACACCAGCAGCTCAGGCAGTTGCAAATATGACAAAAGATATACCTATACTTGTTACAGCAGTTACAGATCCGGCAGCAGCAAAGCTCGTTGCTGATAATAATGCACCTGGCGGAAATGTTTCAGGTACTTCCGATTTGACACCTGTAGAAGCTCAAATAGAGTTATTAAATGAAATTACTCCTAATTTAAAAACAGTAGGACTTTTATATTGTTCAAGCGAGCAGAATTCAGTATTCCAAATGGATATAGCAAAAAAGAAATTAGATTCTATGGGAATAAAATATATAGATGCAACAGTAACATCTGCTAATGAAATACAGCAGGTTGTTCAAAGCGTAGTTGGAAAAGTTGAAGCTATTTATACACCAACTGACAATATGATTGCAGCTGGTATGGCTACAGTTGCTTTAGTTGCTGAACCTGCTAAACTTCCTGTAGTTTGCGGCGAGGGAGGTATGACTATGCTTGGAGGTACTGCCACTTATGCTATAAGCTATTATGAACTTGGAAAATTGACAGCTACTCAGGCAGTTGCTATATTAAAAGGAGAAAAAGAGCCTGCAACTATGCCTATAGAAACATTAAAAACTTTTGATTTGGTAGTTAATACTAATATGGTTAATAGCATTGGAATAACAATACCAGAATCATTATATAATAAGTAATAAATATTAAAATTAAATAAAATATAAGAATTGAGGGAGAATCTTTAATATTTAATAAGGATTCTGCCCCCAATTTTTATTATAATAATTATCATATATTTTAATCAGCAATAATAGAGGTTTGTATAATGGAAGGGATTTTTTTAGCAATAGAAGGTGCAGCATCTCAGGGTATCATTTGGGGAATAATGACTCTTGGGGTTTATATTACATTTAAGGTTTTGGATTTTCCGGATTTGACTGTTGATGGAAGTTTTGCTTTAGGCGGTGCAGTAAGTGCTATACTTATATCTAATGGTATGAATCCTTTTATAACTTTGTTTTTTGCTTTTTTGGCAGGTTCTTTGGCTGGATTTGCAACAGGTTTTTTAAATACTAAATTGCAAATACCCGGAATATTAGCTGGAATTCTTACAATGATTGCATTATATTCTATTAATATTAGAGTTATGGGAAACAGACCTAATATACCGCTTTTGGGAATGGATACTTCTTTAACTATTATTCAAAATATGCTTTCATTGAGTAAAGTATTATCAGATTTACTTGTAGGATTTATATTCTCTGTGATAATTATACTTTTAATGTATTGTTTTTTCGGTACAGAAATGGGATGTGCTATAAGGGCTACAGGTAATAATGAAAGAATGATTAGGGCATTAGGCGTTGATACTAATGTTATGAAAATAATAGGACTTATGATATCAAATGCTTTGGTTGCTTTATCCGGTGCTTTGGTTACTCAGAGTCAGGGATATGCTGATGTAGGTATGGGAACTGGTACTATAGTTATAGGGCTTGCCTCTGTTATAATAGGGGAGGTTGTATTCGGTAATAGATTCTCATTCTGGTACAAATTGGCTTCTGTTGTAATGGGTTCTATAATATACAGAATAATAATAGCTATAGTTCTTCAATTGGGATTAAAGGCTACAGATTTAAAACTTCTTACTGCTATAATAGTTGCTATTGCTCTTTCAGTGCCTGTAATTAATAGAAAAGTTACAAGAGTAGTAGGCGGAAAAAGAAAATGATATTTGGGGGAGTTTATGTTAGAATTAAAAGAAGTTTATAAAACATTTAATAGAGGCACTATCACAGAGAAAAAAGCCATTAAAGGTGTTAATCTTAAATTAAATGACGGAGATTTTGTAACAGTTATAGGCGGAAACGGAGCAGGAAAATCCACTCTTCTCAATTTAATTGCTGGAGTTTATGAAGTTGATTATGGTACAATATCAGTTGACGGAGTAGATATTACAGATAAGAAAGAGTATGCAAGGGCAGGGCTTTTCGGAAGAGTTTTCCAAGATCCTATGGTTGGTACCGCTTCTAATATGGGTATAGAAGAGAATTTGGCACTTGCTAAAAGAAAAGGTAAAAGAAGAACTTTAAGATGGGGTATAACAAGAGTCGAAAGGGAAGAGTATGTGGAAAAATTAAAAAGGCTTGATTTAGGACTTGAAACAAGGCTTCAGTCAAAAGTAGGGCTTTTATCAGGCGGACAAAGACAGGCATTAACTTTGCTTATGGCTACACTTAAAAAACCAAGACTTTTATTATTAGATGAACATACTGCAGCACTTGACCCAAAAACAGCAAAAAGAGTATTAGATCTTACTGAAGAGATAATAAGAGAGGATAAGCTCACTGCATTTATGGTTACTCATAATATTAAAGATGCTATTCATTATGGAAACAGACTTATAATGATGAATGACGGTAATATTATATATGATGTTTCAGGTGAAGAGAAAAAATCTTTAGAGATAGCTGACTTGCTCAAGAAATTTGAAACTGCTGATGGTTCTTTAAGCGATAAATTATTATTATCATGATCAAGATATAATTAAATTAAAATATAAAAATAACTCCTAACAACTATATG
>CASEHG010000376.1 GCA_949287565.1 uncultured Brachyspira sp. | reverse complement strand
TATCAATCCTTCTGTATCTTCGCTTATAATATCAGCTTTATATTTTTTTGTTTCATCATTAAAATATTTATCTAAATATGATCTGTATGTTTCTTCTTTGGTATGTTCACCTGAAAGTATTAAATTGTTTGATGCTCTTGTTAATGCTACGTATAATAATCTTCTTTTTTCTGAAAGTTCGCTTTTTTTATTGTAGTCAGTATTTAAGGCTGAGAAATCTACACTATAATGTTTATTTTTTACAGGAAGTTTTATAAATGATGAATCTTCTATAAAATCAAAATCTGATAAATTAGGTTTTATATAACCGCCTATTCCTGCAACAAATACATTATTAAATTCAAGTCCCTTAGATTTATGTATAGTCATTATTTTTACAGATTCTACTGATAATTTTGGTATTGCAGAGTAGGCTTCATTATCATTGGTATTTTTTAGATTGAGTACGAAATCATAAATATTATTTCCCGTTTGATTTTCAAAATCATTTGCTATTTTTTTTAATTTTTCTATGTTAGCATAAGAGATTTCTGCATCATTCATAGTCATTAAATAATTATAGAAATTAGTATCAATACATATAGTTTCTATTATTTCAGCGGCATTCATCATAGGTATTTTATTTTCTATGCTGTTTAATAATTCTTTGGCTGTTTTTAATTGATTATAATAACTTTTTGATTTAGCTATATTTTCTATTTCTTTATATTTATTTTCATCGTATATCATTTTTGGGAAATAATCTTTTATATCCAAATTTTTTACATATAAGCTGAATAAAAAATCTGATAAATTTCCTATATCAATATCAAATAATTCGCTTCTAAGAATTTCAGGAAGTTTTGCATGATCTCTTAATATCAAATATTCTAAAAATGTTTTTATTAATACTATTTCTTCTCTTGCGTAGAATTTATTTCCGCCGTCTATATAGTATGGTATTTTATAATCTGATAAGGCTTGTAAATATTTATCTAATCTGCTGAATGTTGGAAGAAGTATCACAGTATTTTTATAATCATTACTATAATTCTTTTTTATATATTCAGCTATTGCATAGGCTTCTAATTCTGTTTTATCATCTGCATATAAATGAATGCTCTCATCTTCTATATTGTTATTAAATATTAGTAAAGATACTGATTTATCATTTGTTTTTTTATTATAATCCAAATCATCTTCATCTTTATAATTAATATCATCATTTATAAATACTGTGCTTTTAAATAAATCATTAAAGAAATCTATAAGCATGGAATTGCTTCTATAATTATCTTTTAAATATCTTACATAATCGCTAAAATTTTCCTGAGTATTAGTGAAAGCATTTACATCAGCATTTCTAAATCTATATATTGACTGCTTTCTATCTCCTACTATCATTAATTTTTTATCTGTTTTTGATTTGCTTGTTATTTCTCTTTGCCCGAATACTATTAAATTTATGAAATCAAATTGTAAAATGCTTGTATCCTGAGCTTCATCTAATATTAATGCCGATATATTATCTCTTATTTCTTTTGATATGTCTTTATTTTCTAATGCTTCTATGGCTTTATACATCATATCTTCATGAGAGTATATGCCTATATTAGATTTTATTTTTTCTATATGATTGTATGTTTCTTTTATAAAATCTATTACTGCTTTATAATTTTCTTCGTTATATAATATATCAATATAATGAAGCATAGATTTAGTGCATTGTTTTAAATCTTCCAACACAGCCCTGAATTCATCATGCTTTGTATTTCCTAATTTAGCATCTGATACATTATCTAATGCAATTCTAATATATTCATAATCTTCTGATTTTAATTCTTTTACTTTTTCTTTATTTTTTATTAAATCAATTTTCTGAAGAAGAAGAGATATTCTATTTTTACATTCTGTTATGAATTTTCCGCTTTTTAGATTATCATTTATAAGCTCTATACTGTAATTATATATGTTGTTATATAGCTTATTATATTCTTTCTCGTCTATTTTTATTATTTCTAATGCTCTTTCTTCAAATCTATTTATATTTTCTAATCTTGGCTTTATTTTTAATAGAAAATGCAGTATTCTTTGAGCAAATTTATTTTTACTATCTTCTGTGGATATTCTATATAGAGAACGTATGATTTCTGCATGTTTTGATTGTCTTAAAATATTTAAAATTTCGCTTTTTAATGTTTCCTGAATATCAATACTATCTTCCAATATTGCCATATTAGGAGGTATTGAAAGATACATTGCATTTTCCATGGCTATAGAATTGGCAAATGCATTTATTGTTGAAATTTTGGCACTTGTAAGTATATCTT
>CASEHG010000375.1 GCA_949287565.1 uncultured Brachyspira sp. | reverse complement strand
TAACTAAATTATTATGATAAATATTTTTATTATCAAATACAATACAATCGGCTAAGCCATCATGAAAACTATTAACTTTATTAGAAAAATTAATAGAATTATCAACATCGCAAATAGGATCCAATTCTGAATGAACACATAGTACTTTTGTTTTTTCACTTCCGTCTATATGATTATAAGGATTAGCTTCTTCCCTATTGTAGCCCTCTTCAAATAATTGATCAAGCATAGGAGTTATTATATCATTAGTGCATACATTTAAATCCGTCGGTCCTCCAAGAGATACATATCCTTTAAAAATATTAGAATCTACATTATATTTCTTATGCATTTCTTTATAGTATACAAGCAAAGCCCCTAAATGAGCACCGGCAGATGATCCTATCACTATAATATCTGAATAATCAATATTTTTATTTTTCAAAACTTCTAGTGCCTTATTAAATCCTGCAAATACATCTTCTATTTGAGCGGGGTATTTATATTTTTTACTGAGTCGGTATCCTAATAAAATAGTATGGAATTTCTCTTTTGCAAATCTTCTACCAACGAATCTGTATAAATTAGCATTACCCTCTCTCCAACCTCCGCCGTATAAATAAACTATAATCTGTTTCTTTGGACTTTCATTTTCTTTTAATTGAGGGGCAAAATATAATATATATTGTGCCTTATTTTTATCGAATTGATACTTTTCAGGCTTTATTTTCTTATCAGCTTTTATAAAATTTACAGCCATACTTGGATAAGTAAGATACTCTCCAAGCAAATTTTTTCTTCTTATCTTTTCCTCTATTTTTTTCTGTTTTCTTTCCAATTTAGCTTTTTTTTCTTCGAGTTTCCTTTGCTCTTTTTCTTCTCTTTTATTATCTTCCATAAAAATACTCCTTATTTATAAATTATATATGAAAAATCTTTATTATAGATGAAACAAAATCAATTCTAAATAATATAAGCATAGCTAAAATAACTATAATTCCGCCTCCTAAAGCTGATAAACTGCTCCAAAATACAAAATTAAATAAAGGAAGAATTATCATCATAATCGATATAAAAGAAGCAGACATTATATAAGAAACATATTCATTAAAATATTTTCTGTCTATAACTGCAATTAAAAACATAGCAATATTTAAACCAAGCGACAAGAAAGGAATAACATAATTAAATGACCATTTATAAAAACCGGTGAATATATCTATTACAATAACGAGTGGCATAAGTATAAAAAACTCTATAAGTAATTTCTGCCTTAAATATAAAGTATCCGCTGTAAAACATACATAAGTAAAATAAGAACATAATATTGATATAACAGATATTACAGCCCAATTATATTTTGAATTAGTTGAAATATTTACTATTATCAAAGCTATTATTGCTGCTAATGATGAAAGCAAAACTATTTTTTGAGCATTGATTTTTTTCTGCATTTTATAAAACCATTCATAAGAATGATACTCTTCATTTATTATTTCATTATCATTATTATTTAATTCTTTTAAACATAAAGGACATATATTTCTATTAGTTTTAATTTTCAATCTGCAATTATTACAATAAGCCATTCTCTTTATACTCCGTAATCATTAGAATAAATTTCCACTTCTGTAATATTAGATATATATCTAAAAAAATATTTTATTATATCAGTTTCTATTACTGTTCTATTAAATGTAATTGATAATTTATCACCGAAACTGCATAAGCCGCAATTTAAAGGACTGTTTATTGTAGGATATACAACAGCTTCAAAATGACTTATATAATCTTTCATATCATCAGGCAAAGATATATTACCGAAATTTGATATTGTCATAGTTTTCAATTTATCTTCAAAAAGTTCAAATGCTAAATTAACTATAAAATTTTTAATAACTAATGGTATAAATTTTGCAAATATATTATTTTCTAATTTCGTATTCTCATATATAAAATTCTGAAGTTTTTCCTTACTGATTTTATCTTTCATATCTCTATTTGTAATCATTATAATATCATCAAAAGTTAATTCCTTATCTGTGCCAATCAATATATTAGCAACACCGAAGAAATTTTTTAATGATATTGAAGGAAATATACTTCTCAAATTAACAGGCACGCACATCACTATATTTTTTACGTCAAGTCTGTTTTTTATTCTAGTTTCATAAATTGAATAAACTAAAGCCGATAATATATAAGATGTGATTGTAGTATTATGTTTTTTGCTCTCTTCTTTTATGCTTTTCAAACTTATCATTCCATGCACAACATTATCGCCGTAAAATTTTAAAGGCTTTCCTTTAATCAAATAAACATTCTTTATCTTTTTTTCTTTTTTAGTTTCTATTTTATTTTTTGTATGAACAGAAAAGCTGTCATCATAGTCTGCTATAATTGGAACAGTATCTTTAAATATATCATCATTTTTATCATCAATATTTTTTCCTAACAAAACAAAATAATGATATAGCAAAGATTTTAAAAAACTTATTAAAGCTGTAGCATCAGCAAGAGAGTGATAAACTTCGGTAAAAATTCTATATTTATAATAGCCTACTCTCAAAAGATAGCCATTATTTAATTTGCTGTTTATATTATAGCAGGGATAATATTTATCTTCCTCTACGATCAATCTTCTATGATTTTCTTCAAAGTAATTCCAAAATAATCCTTTCTTTATCATAAGCGAAAGTGTTGGAAATCTTTTTATTGTGATGTCTAATGCTTCTTGAAGTATCTTAGGGTTGACTTCTTCATTATTGAGTACAACTGACACTCTGAATATTGGTATATTTTTTTTATTTTTTATAGAAACAAAAAGTTTAGCTGCATTATCCAATTTATAAAGATGTTTCATAATAATTACACCATAATTTGATATTAATATTTTAAATCATTTACTTTATTTTTCAATAATTAAATTAGGTATAAAAAATATATTTAGTATATTATAGTTCATATTTACCTTATTTTTTATATATCTTTTATCATACAAAACAAATACTATTATAATTTAAAATGTTTCCATCAATTCTAATATAATGCCGTCAGGGTCTTTGAAATATAATGCTTTGCTCTTTGAAAATCCGTAAGAAGTAAAATCAAATTCCTGAGGTGATGATAAACATTCCACATTATTATCAATTAAATGTTTATATACTTTTTCTATATTCTCTACTCTGAAGCAAATTTCTGATGCTGAAATTTTATTTAATTTAGATTCATCTTTTATAGTTTCAGGGCTTACAAACTGCAATAATTCTATAGGAGGAGCTATTATATTATCACTGCCATTAAGATAAGCAATTTTTACCTTACAATTATTCATGGCAAAAAGTGCATCTGTTTCTTTGCCTTCCATTAAAGCCTCGCCTATTAATGTTAAGCCTAAAATATCTCTGTAAAAATTAATAGATCTTTCTATATTGCTCACAGTAATACCTATATGCATTACTTCTTTTAACATAAATTTACTCCCAATAATTTTATCAATATAATTTTAACAAAAAATCAAATAATATGAAATATACTTAACAAAATTAAATTTTATTAACGCACGGTAAACATATTCTTATATATAATCAAAATTCTATTTTTCAATTAATCTATATTTAAAGCTATGTTATGCGTGCGGTGAATACACTATAAATTTAAAAAAATCCTGGGTGGGCAGCTAAAAAATCTAATAAAATTAACAAGAAAAGATTAATTTTATATTTAAGATTAAAACTGTAAACCTAGAGGGTGGGCAAATGTAATTAAATTTTAAAACTTAAATTACATACCCCGCCCTTTAAAATTTATTGCTAAAATTTAAATTTTAGTATTTTTTATATTTAAAGTTTCAATTAGAAATTAAAGCACCCGCCCAAGTGGTATTTAAATATATAATCTGATTAACGCACGTTTAATGCATTTTAATTTATTGTTTAAATTAAAAATTAATAATATTATTATATTTTAAATTTTATTCTGCGTGCGGTGTATAAGAATATAAATATGATAATCAATCAAAATATATATTATAAGTTGACAATAGTTGTATTTTGATATATAATTACGGCGAATAAATAATCAGTAAATAAAAAATCTAATAAATAGAGGTGTAATATGTCAGGACACTCCAAGTGGGCTAGTATTAAACATAAGAAAGCCGCAAATGACTCAAAAAAAGGTAAAATTTGGTCAAAAATAGCAAAAGAAATAACAATCGCAGTAAAAGAAGGCGGAAGCCCAGACCCAGACCAGAATGCAAGATTAAGAATGGTTATAGTAAAAGCTAAAGGTACTAACATGCCTAATGATAATATAGACAGAGCTATAAAAAGAGGTGCTGGAGCAGGCGAAGGTGCTAATATCGAAGAAATGTCTTATGAAGGCTATGCTCCAGGCGGAGTAGCTATTATCGTAGACGTTGCTACAGATAATAAAAATAGAACAGCTGCTGAAATAAGATCTATATTCAGTAAAAATGGCGGAAACTTGGCAGAAAACGGTGCAGTTTCTTGGCAGTTTAAGAAAAAAGCTGTTGTAATGATACCTGCTGCTGGAAATACTGAAGAAAGCTTAATGGATATAGTTTTAGATGCTGGTGCTGAAGATATAGAACAAGATGAAGAAGTATTTACTATCACTGGACCTATGGAAACTTTATCATCTATAGTTGATGCTTTAAAAGCTAAAGGTATTGAGCCTGAAAGTGCTGAAATAGTACGCGTTGCTGATAATACTATGACTATAGCTGAAAATGATGCTAAAAAAGTTATGAAAATCATAGGTTTATTTGAAGACCATGATGATGTTTCTGCAGTAGCTACTAACTTAGAAATCACTGATAACTTAATAGAAGAATAATAATTATCATAAAATAAACAATTAAAAGCAATTAATATCTTTATGATAACTTTAGGAATAGACCCGGGATTTGCTAGATGCGGATATGCTTTTATAGAAGCAAAAAACTCCGTATATAAAATAGTAGATTCCGGGCTTATTGAAACCTTTCAAAATCAAGAATATAATCAAAGACTTTCTTTTATCTATACACAATTAGATGAGCTTATAAAAAAATACAAACCTTCTAATGCCGCAATAGAAGAATTATTCTTTTCAAAAAATACCAAAACCGCAATAAAAGTTGCTGAAGCTAGAGGCGTTATAATATTAGCTTTAACACTTAATAATATTGAATTTTCTGAATACAAACCTAAAGAGGTAAAATCTCAAATAACAGGCAACGGAAATGCTAATAAAGATGCCATGATGAAAATGGTTAATCTTTTTACCGGTGCCAATATTATTCAAGATGATACAGCCGATGCCGTAGCTATAGCTTTAGCCCATGCTTCAAGAAACAGAATATTTAATAATATTAAATGATAGGCTTTTCATAGTTAATATCATCTATCAAATATATATTATCTTTTGTTTTAGGTGTTTCAGTGTCTTCTGATGATTCTGAATCTTGAGAAGTTTTATCTTTTTCAGTTTGCTGATTTTCAAGTATAGATTCAAATTCTGCTTGATAATTCTCTAATATAGTACCTTCAAAATCAGCATATAATAAAATCTCTTTTAATTTTTGCAGCTCATAAACATAAGTATATGTGTATTTGGCACTGCCGATAGTTTCTAAAGCTCTAACTGCCAAAGTATTATTATGTAATAATTCTTTGAGTAAAATGATACTTTGCTGACTTGCTATCTGAGAATTAGTCAATGAATAAAATTCAGTTTCGCCGTATTTATTTAATGATGTATTTCTAGGTTCATTTTTACCTAATCTATATATTATGTCTATTTTATCATCATCATTAAAACGCTGCTTAAAAAGCAAAGAAGGAGTATATAAATTTATATTGATGGAATTGCTGTTTACTTTTATCATTAATGTATTAAAGTTTAAACTATTTTCTTCCTGCTTTTTTATGAATATAGAAATCTCTTTTACATCTGTTATAGGGTCTATCTTCTCAACTAAATGCCATTCACCTATTGCATAATACTGTGAATACAATATAGAAGAACTAATAAAAACCATAGAGATAATAATTTGTTTTATCATTTTCATAAGCAACTCCATTTACTTTTCTATAGTTATATTATGATAGTTTTATCAATTAAAATCAACAATAAATACAAAATTAAAAAAAAATTTGATGATTTTAGTTTACATATTGAAATAAAAACAGCAGAAAACTAAAAAATTAGCCTTCTGCTGCAATAAAAAAGAATATAACAAATAATATTTTTATTTTAAATTAATACTCTTAACTTCAACTTTATCGAGTAAATTATTCATATCTTCAAATGTTGTAAGCCCCTCACTGAAAGCTGTAGCAGTACCTGAAGCTATAGCATACTTATAAGAATCTAGTATACTTAAATTTTGGCTTATTCCATATACAATACCAGCAACCATTGCATCCCCTGCCCCTACAGAACTTACGAGTTTTCCTTCAGGAGCATTTCCTATATAAGAACCTTCTTTATTAACTAAAGCAGATCCCTTTTTTCCTAATGATACTATAACATTCTCACTTCCGTCTTCTACTAATTGCTTTGCATAAGTTATGATATCATAAACAGTTTTTATATCCCTTCCGAAATATTCAGACAATTCCTTTCTATTTGGCTTTGTAAGAAAAACATTCTCCTTCACTGCTATTTTAAAAGCATTCTCTCTTGAATCTAATATTACTTTTACATTATTTTTTGATTTTGTTTTTTGTATAATGTCTTTATAAATATCCTCTTTTACAGAACTAGGCACGCTTCCTGAAAGAACTAATATATCATTATCTTGAATATTATTATCTATAATAGAAAGCATTTGATCTATGTTCTCCTGCAATATTTTAGGAGATTTACCCATTATTTCAGTTTCTTTTTTTTCTGTTTTTATTTTAACATTTATTCTAGTGTCTTCTGAAAGAGAAATAAAATTATCTTTTATTCCGTATTTATTTAAATCTGATTTTATATACTCCCCTGTAAAACCTCCGCAAAATCCTAAAGCCACAGATTCAATGCCAAAATTTTTTAATACTTTGGAAACATTTATTCCTTTTCCTCCTGCTAAAGTATATGAAGTATTTACTT